>CAMWGU010000028.1 GCA_947173895.1 uncultured Bacteroides sp.
ATGCCCGTGGGGAGAAGGTGCGCCAACTCTGCCGGGGCACGCAGCTTCATTGCATCGTGATGCAGTTTTGTGGCTGGGAACCGGTGCGGATGGAGGAGGTGTGATGTAAAACACGTACGTACGTGTGGGCTTGTACATACGTATGTGTAGCCCGATACATACGTACGTGTAGTGCGATACATACGTATGTGTAGTGCGATACATACGTATGTGTGGCCCGATGCGTCCGTATAGGCCGGTAGGTACACCTGTGTAGTTTGGTGCACATGTACGTGCAGAGTACATCATCCCCTCATCTGGTTGCTTCTTCTCCTTCTCCCTTCATCCTTTCACTTTGGGTAAAACCATCTATCAATCAACTGGTTAAAAATGACAGGGCATCCCCTCACGCTCCTTTCAGCCACCGGCATGAGTCCTTTCACATCTGCCCTGAGCGGTTTCATACCATGCTGCCTTTGTGTGCCGATGAAGGGAGGCTGAAAGGGGGATGAAAGGCCCCGGCGGAGTATCCTCTCACCCTCGGAATCCCCATCAGCAGGGCGTTTCAGCGGTTAATGAAAGGAGGACAGAAGAAAGAGGTCGAACATGAGGGGGGAGGGTATAGCGGCTTTGTTAGGATGCTTGCCGGGCTTACACATACGGGTGCGAGAGGGGTGTGTTCATTGTCCGGGAGTCGTTGCCAAAGGGAGTTGCAATAATAATCCATTCAATAGGCAAGTATTTGCTATTTGGGAGAATGGCAAATAGTGTTATTTTTGAAACCTATTTATTGAGTTCTTTAATTTATAAACAATATGAAGAATAAACTGATTGCATTTCTGTGTGTATGCACTGTATTGTCGTTATCGGCTTGTAGCAATAAGGGAGGCTTGCCGGAAAGCCGGGCCGAAAACATTATCGGAAAACACACGGTTCGTTTTACGGCGCCTCCGAAACGGATACCTGTACCCCATTCGGTTGATGCTCCTTTGTTGGGGAATGGCTTTACCGGGGTGGCCTTGTCGGGAACACCGGAGGCACAGGTGTTTTATGTGGCCCGGAATGATTTCTGGAGACTGAAATCGGCTTTGGACGAATCGTTCCCTCTTGTGCTGGGAAAGATAAAACTGGATATTCCTCAATTGAAAGATGCTTCCTATCTGGTGGAGCAACGGCTATACGATGCCGTATCGACCGCTCGCTTTACCAAAGGAGACATGACGGTCTCCTACACGGCCTTTGTTCCTGCCACGGAAGATATGCTGATTGTCGATCTGAATATGGAAGGAAACGGTTCGGTGGAGGGATCGGCCGGCATCTCTTTCTTGGAAAAAGCGGAGCAGATTGATAATCCGCCTCTTGAACGGATATTCCCCGACGTCAGAACGCATGAGATGAAGCCGAATGGCGTTGAATGCCTGTCGCGTGCTTTTGTTGACTCGGTCGATATCTCGACCCGGGGAGCTATGGCGTTGCGAGTGGATGGGGCTACGGATGGCAGGTTCACTCTGGAACCGGGAAAGACGGTCCGTTTGGTGTGTGCCTTTTCCAGTAACTTCAAGAGCGATGATTGCCTGGCTGCCGTCATAAAGCAAGTGGAGGATTTTACGCCGGCACGACTGGCCGAAATACAGAAAAGCCATAAAGAGTGGTGGCGGCAGTATTGGGAAAAATCGTATGTCAGCATACCGGACAGTGTAATTGAAAAGCAATATTATCTCTCTCTATACGGCATGGCTTCTTGTAGCCGGGATATGGATTTCCCGCCCTCTATCTTTGGTACTTGGATTACGAAGGAACGTCCTTTCTGGAACGGCGACTACCATCTGAATTACAATCACATGGCTCCTTATTATGCCCTTTATTCGGCCAACCGTATCGAACAGGCCGATCCCTATATTTCTTCGATGTTGGCACAGATAGAACGGGGAAATTATTATTCGGAGAAGGTCACCGGCATTCCGGGCGGCATCTTGCTGCCTGTCGGTGCGGGACCATTAGGAATTGAGACGACCCGTAGGACTTCGTTCATGGATACCTATTATACTGACTGGATTAAAAGCGGGAACATCGAAGATGAAGGGATGTTTTGGGGACAAAAAAGCAACTCGGCCTATGCAGTCGTTAATATGTCGATGCAGTTTTATCGTACTTGGGACGAGGCCTATACCCGGCGAGTGTATCCTTTTGTAAAAGGAGTTGCCACTTTTTGGGAGAATTATCTGACGCGTGAAGGCGACCGCTATGTGATTTATAATGATGCGATTCATGAAGGTACGGTCGGGACAATGAATCCTATTCTTTCGTTGGGGCTGGTGCGGATGGTGATGCAGACCGTTTCCGACATGAGTGTTCTTTTGGGAGTAGATGAAGAAAAGAGAACGCAGTGGCAGTTTATTGGCGAACATTTGGCTGATTATCCGTTGCAGGAACGAAACGGCAAGACGGTTTTCCGGTATACGGAAAAGGGATGTGACTGGTGGGGCGACAACACGCTGGGCATCCAGCTTGTTTATCCCGCAGGGCGGATTGGTCTGAACAGTGATCCCAAATTGCTGGAGGTGGCTTATAACACGATTGACGAGATGCAACGCTGGCTGGACTCCAACGGGAGTAATAGTTTTTTCCCGGCTGCCGTGCGGATTGGTTATCATCCGGACAGCATCTTGGTGCATCTGAATGCTTATTCCAGACATACTTATCCGAACGGATTTCAGGCAGGCAATCCACATGGCATCGAAAACTGGAGCACGGTGCCCAATACAATCAACGAAATGCTCTGCATGGGACACCAGGATATTGTCCGTGTCTTTCCGGTATGGCCTCGTGACAAGGATACTTCGTTCCATCAGATTAGGGTGGAAGGTGCCTTCTTGGTATCTGGCGAACTGAAAGGCGGAGTTGTCACCTCTTTGGAATTGTTCAGTGAGAAAGGACGTGATTTGACGTTGCAGAATCCATGGAAAGGTAAGTCGGTTGAAATTACAGATCCGGTTGCCGGAAAGAAAATCGTAGAGGGTGATATTATAAAGATGAAGACAAAGCCCGGCCGGACGTATCGGTTTGCCCAGGTCGAACAAGAATAAAGTGTGATGAAAATCTGGGTATGGCTATATTAGCACTGCTCCCTTTTTTTGAGAAAGGGAGCAGGTTTTAAAGATGTAGAATGTTGTCTCGAAAAGTAGTGTAATGATTGTTTTTCTAATCCAATGTTACGGCTACGAGGAAACAGGGGAGAGTGAAAAAGCAAACTTCTATAGAACGTGCATTCGGAATTAAAAGTAAAGGCATATCCGGCAATGGTGCCATATTGGTCATAGCACCAGTCCGTCTAGCATCTCGATATAAAGCCGGATAGCTTCCTCTATTTCCGAAATCAGGATATACTCATCGGCTGTGTGCGAGCGCGATGATTTTCCCGGGCCGATCTTGACAGACGGAAATTTCATTAACGCCTGATCCGACAAGGTGGGAGAACCGAACGGTGTGCGTCCCAATTTTACAGCACGCTTCACAAAGGGATGGTCGGGACTGATATGAGAGGAGTTCAGACGGAAGGAACGGGCTTTCGCCTCACTTTGTATGTGGGTGCTGATTTCTTTGAATAATTCCTCATTGGAGTAACATTCGTTACTACGTATGTCCACAACGAATGTGCAGGTGTCGGGGATGACATTATGCTGTGTCCCGGCATTGATTTGTGTTACGCTCATCTTGACCGGTCCCAGCAGGGCAGATTCTTTCGGAAACTTGTAATCGCAGAACCATCGGATATCGTCCAGCACTTTATAGATGGCGTTCACTCCTTCGTTGCGTGCCGCGTGTCCTGCTTTTCCGTGTGCAGTGACGTCTAGCACCATCAGACCCTTTTCGGCTATGGCGGGATGCATTTCGGTTGGCTCGCCTACGATGCCTAGGGTGATGGGGGGCAATTGGGGCAACACGCTTTCTATGCCGTTTTTGCCAGACACCTCTTCCTCGCAGGAAGCCAGGAAGATAAGGTTGTATGCCTGTCTGGTGGTGGAAAGATAGCGGTACACTTGGAACAAGGAAACCAGGCTGGCACCGGCATCATTGCTTCCCAGGCCATAGATCTTGCCATTTTCGGCTTTTGGCGTAAAAGGCTGTTTCCGCCATCCGTTCACCGGTTTTACGGTATCAATGTGCGAATTGAGCAAAACAGTAGGCTTGTTGAGGTCGAACATCGGGCTGATGCACCAAATGTTATTGCCTGAACGGCCGGTCATGATGCCGGTTTCTTCAATATAGTTCTGGAGAAAGTCGGCGGCTGCCTCTTCCTCTCGGCTCAATGAGGGAATACCGATCAGCGAATTCAGCAGTGTAGTCGCTTCGGAAGTGTAATATGCTATGTCAATCATCTTGATTCTAATAAATTAATATATGGCAAAGATAGTATTTTTGAATGGTAAAAGGTGATGGGAAAAGAGGATAATTAGTTAGATAGGCAACTAAAACTTTTTGCTCTTTTCTTCTAACTCTTTGAGTGGTTGGTAAAATTAATGCTGTTTTATAGGGGATAATTCTAAATTAAACCATAACTTTGCCAACGAATTAAAAATGAAATTATAGAATGAGTAGTTCTTTCTTATCTGTACTGATACAACATCAGGCCGGAAAATATGGCGATCGGGTGGCGTTGCGTTACCGAGATTATACAACAGAGACGTGGATTCCTGTTTCCTGGAATCAGTTTGCCGCGACAGTAAAAACCGTTTCGAATGCATTGGTCGAGCTGGGAGTGGGCGTGCAGGAGAATATCGCTGTATTTTCGCAAAACAAACCGGAATGTTTGTATGTGGACTTCGGGGCTTTTGGAGTAAGGGCAGTAACTGTTCCTTTTTATGCTACCAGTTCGGAGGCACAGGTGCATTATATGATAGGTGATGCCGAGATACGTTATATTTTTGTGGGTGAGCAGTTGCAGTATGATGTGGCTTTCAGAGTCATGCAGCTGGGAAGCCATCTGAAGCAAATTATTATTTTCGATAAGGAGGTGAAGCGTGACGAACGCGATCAGACCTCTATCTATTTTGATGATTTCCTGAAATTGGGCGAGGCGTATCGTTGTCAGGCTGAGGTGGACCGACGTACTTCGGAATCGGGAAACGGCGACTTGGCTAATATTCTTTATACTAGCGGGACAACCGGCGAAAGCAAAGGAGTAATGTTGCATCATGCTTGCTACGAGGGAGCTATCCCGGCACACAACGAACGCTTTCCGAAACTGGGAGAGAAAGATCTGGTAATGAATTTCTTGCCGTTCACGCATGTGTTTGAAAGGGCTTGGTCGTACTGGTGTTTGTCGGTGGGATGTACATTGGCTATTAATCTGCGCCCTGTGGATATTCAGAAGACAATCAGGGAGATCCGTCCTACGGCCATGTGTAGTGTGCCTCGCTTTTGGGAAAAGGTATATGCAGGCGTGCAGGAGAAAATAAACGAAACTACCGGATTGAAGAAAAAACTGATGCTGGATGCCATCAGGGTGGGGCGTGAGCACAATGTGGAGTATGTGTGCAAGGGGATGACACCGCCTCCTTTCTTGCACATGAAGTATAAATTTTATGAGAAGACCATTTATAGCCTGCTGAAGAAGACAATCGGCATTGAGAACGGACGTTTCTTCCCGACCGCAGGAGCCGCCATTCCACCGGCTGTGCAGGAGTTTGTCTTGTCGGTAGGAATCAATATGGTGGCCGGATACGGACTGACGGAATCTACCGCCACGGTGTCTTGCGAAAATGATTACGACCATGTAGTCGGATCAGTGGGACGTATCATGCCTCATGTACAGGTCAGGATAGGCGAGAATAATGAAATACAGCTTCGTGGCGAAGGAATCACTCACGGTTATTATAAAAAGGAGGCTGCCACAGCGGCGGCGTTTACCGAAGACGGTTGGTTTCATACCGGCGATGCGGGATATATAAAGGATGATCATTTGTTTCTGACCGAACGTATCAAGGATTTGTTTAAGACTTCGAACGGTAAATATATTGCCCCGCAGGCCATTGAGGCTAAACTCATTGTAGACCGTTACATCGACCAGATCTCTATCATTGCCGATGAGCGTAAGTTTGTTTCCGCTCTGATTATACCCGAATATAAATTGGTGGAGGAATATGCCCAAAGAAAAGGCATCTGTTATGGAAGCATGGAGGAATTGTTGCAGAAACGGGAGATAGTGGATTTATTTAAAGAACGCATCGATACCTTGCAACAGCAATTTGCACATTACGAGCAGATCAAGAAGTTCACATTGCTGCCCCGTCCGTTCAGCATGGAACGGGGCGAACTGACCAATACCTTGAAAATAAAACGTAATGTGTTGAATAAGAACTATGCTGCCGAAATAGAAAAGATGTATGAGGAATAACGGGGATATGGATAGACTTCACTATCTGTGCACTGTCTGATGGCACAAAAAAGGTGTAAGGCTTCCTTACGTATTGTAAATTCAACCGCATAGACATGGCAGAACGGGTTGTGTTGTGCGACAAGTCCCTTCTCTACAGCGCGGTTGTAAATGGAGCGAAGGTTGCGCATGTAGAATGAGATGCTGTTGGGGCATATCCCCATGGATTTTAAGTGTGCCTCGTATGCCATCATCAGGTAGGAGTCCACCTCTTCCAAGGGGACATCGTTGCCGCCGAGAAACCGCTCCAGACTGTTGGCCGCCGAGGAATAGATTTCGGCAATGCGCTTCCTGCCAATGCATTTCAGTTGCCCGGCAAGGTTGCGGGCAAAGGAGATGAGACCATAGTCATCTGCATGAGAAATGTAAGTCTTCACCACTTCGTCGGCAGTATATGGTTGCCCCTTGCGTTCCAGGCGCAGGATGGAGGCTTCCATCTGTTGTCTGTCTTTCCGCAAGTTTTCCTGTAAAGACAGGAGATGGTTCAGCCGTCCTTCCTCCAACGAGGGGAGGAATACCACCTCCATCTTTTCTGCATCCCATTCTCTGGGAAACAGCCTGTATCCCGGGTTGATCTGTCTTGCCACCCGATTGTGGATCACTTGATAGTAGAGTGTGCCTTCCCTCATCTCGACGGAAGAGGCACGGAATTTTATTTTCATTGTTGCCATATATATAAGGTGTGTCAGAAGAGTGGCACGGATGTCACTCACTTGCATTCATTAATAAGACGAAAACCGTCGGTCCGGCCTGAACTTTACTCTCGGACGGGCGATGAGGATAGGGCCGGGAGTAGTAACATTGAAATTGTTCTCGAAACAGCTAAGATGCTTTATGTCAACTATTTTTTACCATTCCTCTCTCATTCTCGGATTTTTGTTATATCTTTGCAAACGAAAATGCAAAAAATCATCAAGATGATAACAATAGAGCAACTGAAAGATGTAAAAGAACGTACGGCAGCACTTGAAAGGTATCTGGACATAGAGAACAAACTGGTACAGGTGGAGGAGGAACAGCTACGTACGCAAGCGCCCGGCTTTTGGGATGATGCCAAGAAAGCGGAAGCACAGATGAAAAAGGTGAAAGAGCTGCAAAAATGGATTGACGGTTATCGCGAGGTAAAGACCCTGTCGGACGAACTGGAACTGGCTTTCGACTTTTTCAAAGATGAGCTGGTGACGGAGGAAGAGGTGGATGCGGCATATCAAAAGGCAATCACTACCGTGGAAGCATTGGAGCTGAAGAACATGTTGCGCCAGGAAGCCGACCAGATGGACTGTGTGTTGAAAATCAATTGCGGTGCCGGAGGAACGGAAAGCCAGGACTGGGCGTCCATGCTGATGCGTATGTATATGCGCTGGGCGGAGACCAACGGGTATAAAGTGAGTGTGGCCAACTTGCAAGAGGGGGACGAAGCGGGAATCAAGACCGTGACATTCAATATCGAAGGCAGTTTCTCGTATGGTTATTTGAAGGGTGAGAACGGCGTGCATCGCTTGGTGCGTGTGTCGCCCTATAATGCGCAGGGAAAGCGAATGACGTCTTTTGCCTCTGTGTTTGTCACTCCGTTGGTGGATGACAGTATTGAGGTGACAATTGAACCTGCCCGTATGTCGTGGGATACTTTCCGTTCGGGAGGTGCCGGCGGACAGAACGTGAACAAGGTGGAATCAGGAGTACGCTTGCGTTATCAATATAAAGATCCTTATACCGGTCAGGAAGAGGAAATCTTGATAGAGAACACCGAAACGCGTGATCAGCCGAAGAACAAGGAAAACGCAATGCGCCAGTTGCGCTCCATCTTGTATGACAAGGAATTGCAGCACCGCATGGAGGAACAAGCCAAAGTGGAGGCCGGCAAGAAGAAGATAGAATGGGGGTCGCAGATACGTAGTTATGTCTTCGACGACCGTCGGGTGAAGGACCATCGCACCAATTTCCAGACTTCGGATGTGAACGGAGTGATGGATGGAAAGATTGACGGATTCATCAAGGCATATCTGATGGAATTTTCAGGTTCGGAGAACGAGTGATTTCTTGGCTTTTTATTTGTTTTTTTCCATATTCTTTGTACTTTTGGGCATACGCTAAAAAAAGAGTTTTAATCTTAAAATGATATACCTATGGGAAAGAACAAGAAAAAGGCCGCTTATAGCAAGCGGGAAGAAGAGAGAGCAAATAGAATCGTGAAAGGTTTGTTTATCGGATTAATCGTATTGGCCCTTATTATAATGGTGGGCTATGCTGTTAACGCATAAGGAAAGAGAGAAATAGGAAAGTCCTGTCGGAGGCCTGCTCCGACAGGACTTTTTTTTAGTATATATAATAAGGTATAGTATGGGACTGGAAATAGAACGGAAATTCTTGGTGAAGGACGATAGTTACAAACACGAGGCATACGCCCACAGCCACATTGTGCAAGGGTATATCTGTAGCGACTGCGGAAGAACGGTGAGGGTGCGTATCCGCGATGACAAAGGATATCTGACGATAAAAGGAGCTTCTAACGAAACGGGTACAAGCCGTTATGAATGGGAGAAGGAAATCAGCAGGCAAGAGGCCGAGGAACTGATGAAACTGTGCGAGTCGGGAGTGATTGACAAGACACGCTATTTGGTGCGAAGCGGACAACATGTGTTCGAAGTGGATGAGTTTTATGGCGAAAACCAAGGGCTGACCGTGGCGGAAGTGGAATTGGGAAGTGAGGACGAAACTTTTGAAAAACCTCATTTCGTCGGTGAAGAAGTGACCG
Organism: uncultured Bacteroides sp.; assembly: GCA_947173895.1. Lineage (GTDB taxonomy): Bacteria > Bacteroidota > Bacteroidia > Bacteroidales > Bacteroidaceae > Phocaeicola. Next base: position 9,171 of record CAMWGU010000028.1, read on the forward strand.
GAGATATACGCTATTATAATTCGTTTCTAATGAAAAATCCGTATGCCGGATGGTAGCATACGATGCTTTCGTCAGGGGGGAATTATCACCCGTAAAGGTGCTTCCTGACCCATAGAAAAACACGTACGTATGTGTAGGCTCACACGTACGTACGTGTAGGCTTACACATACGGCCGCGCAGGCTCACACGTACGTACGTGTTTTTCGACGCTATAATGGGCGTTTTTTTGCTGATTTTAAGGAGGATTCCGTATGTCAAGGATGATATAGTCTTTTTTAACACATGCAAGCAAACTACTTGTTATAGTTTGCTTATCTTTGTGCAGAACACAAATTAATAATAAATTTATGAAACACAATTTTTTATGCAGCCTGCTTGTCCTGCTTTTGGCAAGTGTGGCGTTCACGGCAAAAGCGCAGAAAACGGCGCGGGGACAGTTCTCGGTCAAAGGAGTTTTGGTGGATTCTTTATCGAACGAAGGAGAGCCTTATTCCACCATTCGTATTTCGTTGAAAAGCAATCCGGGTAAACCGGTGAAACTGGCGGTGACCGGAACGGACGGAAAGTTCAGTGAAAGCCTTGTCGCACCGGGCACTTATTTCATCAGCTTTACCTCGGTGGGCAAAGCACCGGTGCAAAGAGAGTTCTCGGTGTCCGAAAATCGCAAAAACGTAGATTTGGGGAAAATCTTCATTGCCGAAGCAACAGAAATGCTGAAAGGAGTAGAAGTAGTGGCACAGAAGCCGCTGGTAAAAGCGGAAATAGACAAAGTGTCGTATAGTGTGGAGGACGATCCGGACTCGAAGACGAACACCACGCTGGAAATGTTACGCAAAGTGCCCTTGGTGACAGTCGATGGCGAGGATAAGATTCAAGTGAACGGAAGCAGCAGCTTCAAGGTGCATGTGAACGGAAAACCCAATAACATGATGAGCAACAATCCGACGGAAGTGCTGAAAAGCCTGCCGGCCAACTCGGTGAAATCCATCGAGGTGATTACCGACCCAGGTGCCAAGTACGATGCGGAAGGCGTGGCCGGCATCCTGAACATCATCACCACGGGAGGCGGAATGCAAGGTTATACGGTGACGCTCAATGGCGGAGTGAGCAACCGGGGATATAATGCCAGCGGATATGGTACGGTGCAGGTGGGCAAGTTCACGGTGACCGGAAACTACGCATACAACCATAACCAGTCTCCCCGTGCGTATAACGAGAGCGGACGCGAGGATTTCACTTCAGAACAATACAAATACCTGAGCTCTGCGGGCTCTTCCAAAAGCAAAGGGAATTTCCAGTATGGCAGCATGGAAGGAAGTTACGAGATAGACACGCTGAACCTGATTACTTTCTCCATGAACATGTTCGGAGGGAAGTTCAAGAACAACGGGCTTAGCCATACTTCCATGCTGAACGCGAACCGCGAACATTCCTATAGTTATAATACACTGTCAAACAGCGAGAGCGAATGGTCCAGTCTAGGCGCGAACTTTGACTACCAGCGCTCCTTCAAAAAGAAGGGAGAGCTCCTGACGTTTTCTTACCGCTACAGCGGGTCGCCCGACAACAGCGAGGCATATACAAACTATGAGGACTTGAAGGATTATCCCTACGAGCTGTTCAACCAGTATTACGACGACGATGCTCGTACGAACGAACATACGTTCCAGCTGGACTATACCAATCCGCTCACCAAGCAGCACCAGATAGATGCCGGAGTGAAATACATCCTGCGCGACAACAAGAGCGACAGCAAGTATTTCAAGGAAAACGAGCAAGGTGTTTATCAGCAGGATGACGACCAATCCAGCAAGTTCAAGCAGTCGCAAGACATCCTGGCGGCTTATGTGGGCTATCAACTGAAGTTGAAGAAAATGGGCGGAAAGGCAGGATTGCGTTTTGAACATACTCTGATGGATGTGGAATACGCCTACATGCCCGACCGGAATTTCGACAGCGACTTCAATGACCTGATTCCTTCGGCCAGTCTGTCTTATCAGTTGTCTCAGACAAAAACGCTCCGCGCCAATTACAACATGCGCATCAGCCGTCCGAGCATCTGGTACTTGAACCCGTTCCGAAACACCAGCAACCCCACCAATATCAGTTATGGTAATCCGGATCTGGATACGGAGAAATCACATCAACTAGGAGTCACTTTCAGTTCCTTCTCGCCCAAGTTCAATGTCAATGTTTCCATGAACTATTCATTTGTGAACAACGGCATCGAACGCTATTCCTTCCTTAATGACGGTATTCAGGAAAACACGTTTGGCAACATCGGGCATACCAATCGAACCAACCTGTCTTTGTGGATGAACTGGAATCCCGGTTCCAAGACGCGTATCTCCATCAATGCCAGCGGGGCCTATGCCGACTTTAAAAGTGAAGAAGAGTATCTGAAGGTGCGCAACCATGGTTTCTATGGAAACTTATTCCTGAATGCGCAACAGACTTTGCCATGGGAGATCCGTTTCAGCTTGCATGGCGGTGGGGGTACTCCTCGGGTTTCCTTGCAGGGGAAAGGCTCTTCGTATAATTATTACGGATTTAGCCTGAGCCGTTCTTTCTTGAAGGAAAAACGTTTGACAGTGTCGGTAAATACATCGAATATATTCAACAAATATAATACTTACAGAAATACCACGACTACTCCTACTTTTGCTTCATGGAGTGAGAGCAAGTCTGCAAACCGTTATTATGGGATGAATATCAGCTGGCGATTTGGCGAGCTGAAGGCGCAGGTGAAAAAGGCGGCACGTAGCATCAGCAACGATGATGTGAAGGGCGGCGGTGGCAACTCGGGGGGTGGTAGCCAAAGCGGATCCTGACGACCGACCACCTGTTAACTGATAAATTAGGGGGTACAAACTGTTATTTGATAGTTTGTACCCCTTTTCTTGTTAGTTTTTCTGCCCTCACTCTGCTGTGAAGTCGCTAATATTGCACCAGAAAACCAAAAGTAGAAAGTAATAACCCATAAAATAAATTAATATGAAGACAGTCGATTTTACACAGCATTTATTGAGTATTCAAACCGAATTGTTTCGTTTTGCATTTAAGCTGACAGCAGACCGAGAAGAGGCAAATGACTTGTTGCAGGAGACTTCATTGAAGGCATTGGACAATGAAGAAAAGTTTACACCTGATACAAACTTTAAGGGATGGATGTATACCATCATGCGCAACATATTTATAAACAACTATCGTAAGACAGTGCGCGATCAGACTTTTGTCGATCAAACCGACAACTTGTTTCATTTGAATCTTCCACAGGATTCCGGCTTTGATTCGACTGAAGGTGCATACGATTTGAAAGAGATTCGTCGGGTTGTGAATGCCTTGCCTAAGGAGTACCGTGTCCCGTTCGCCATGTATGTATCCGGATTCAAATACAGGGAAATTGCAGAAAAACTGGGCCTTCCGTTGGGAACAGTGAAGAGCCGCATCTTCTTTACCCGCCAACGATTGCAAAAGGACTTGAAAGACTTCCGTTAAAGCAACTCTCTATCTTTATTATATAACTTTGATTTTTATCATAGCGTCGGCTGTTCGTGAAGAATCGTCGACGCCCTTTATTGACGCTTCCGCCACATGAGAGGACGGAGTATGTAGTAGCCTACGCATGTAGCAAGTCCCACTCCGGTGCTGTTGGCCAGGAAATCCAGCCAGTCGCCGCTACGACTGTCCGTGCAGTAAGCTTGCAGCAGTTCGATGCATCCGCTCATGGCTATAGGTGTTATGATTCCTCCCCATGCGATACGCTTCCAGTGAATAGCCTGATGGGTTCTCAGATATTCTATCCACAGAATGAAGCAAAGCCCTCCGTACATGCATAGATGAACCAATTTGTCTATATGGGGGATTTTCTCCATATCTGTTTTAGGAGGAGTGAAAAAAGACAGATAAAAGATGGTGGCTATGATGATTAGCGATATTGGATACTTTTTAAAATAAGATAGCATACTTTACTTTTTTATGTGGTTCGTCGCAAAAGTACGATTAATTTTATATTTTTGCAGGATAATAGGTATTGTTTTATAATAATTTGATAGTTTTTTATGCAGAAAGGTGAAAGAGTAAATTTCGGGAGCAAGGTTGGAGCTATTTTGGCGGCGGCAGGTTCGGCTGTCGGGCTGGGTAATATTTGGAGATTCCCATACGAAACAGGAAATCACGGGGGAGCGGCATTTATATTGATTTATCTGGCATGTGTCTTAATGCTGGGAATGCCTATTATGATTGCCGAGTTTACGGTAGGGCGTCATTCTAAGGCAAGTACAGGACGCGCTTATAAAGTGCTGGCAGCCGGAACTCATTGGAAATGGTTAGGTTATTGGGGAGTTCTAGCCGGTTTCCTCATCTTGGGCTACTATTCGGTGGTGGCAGGGTGGACTTTGGAATACATTATAGAGGCGGTAACTTCAGGGTTTGCCAATAAGACTCCGGAAGAATTTGTAGAAGCTTTCCGTAGCTTTTCACAAAATCCGGTTCGTCCTCTTGTGTGGTTGGTTGTTTTTTTATTGGCTACTCATTTCATTATAGTAAAGGGCGTGAAGGACGGTATTGAAAAGTCATCAAAAGTCCTGATGCCCATTCTGTTTGTATTGATACTTGTGCTAGTAGGATGTTCGTTATCTCTTCCCAATGCGGAAAAGGGGCTGGAGTTTCTGCTGAAGCCGGATTTCAGTAAAGTGGATAGTGATGTTTTTCTAGGTGCGATGGGGCAGGCCTTTTTTTCTTTAAGTTTGGGAATGGGATGCCTTTCCACTTATGCCTCTTATTTTGGAAAAGAAACCAGACTGGGGCATACGGCTTTCAGTGTAGGCGTTATCGATACTTTTGTGGCTGTTTTGGCAGGACTGATTATTTTTCCCGCGGCTTTTTCTGTGGGCATTCAGCCGGATGCAGGACCGTCGCTCATCTTTATAACTTTGCCTAATGTATTTCAACAAGCGTTTGGTGGCGTGCCGGCATTGGCCTATGTTTTTTCAGTGATGTTTTATGTGTTGTTGGCATTGGCCGCATTGACTTCTACCATTTCTTTGCATGAAGTGTCAACGGCTTTCTTGCATGAAGAATTCGGGTTGACGCGAGGACGTTCTGCCCGATTGGTAACTTCGGGGTGTATTGCAATCGGGGTTGTTTCATCTTTATCGTTGGGGAGCATGCAGGAATATACCTTGTTTGGTAAAGGTTTCTTCGATTTGCTCGATTTTGTCACGGCAAAGATCATGCTTCCCTTATCCGGCCTGCTGGTATGCATTTTTGTTGGGTGGTATCTGAAGCGTTCTGTATCGTATGCAGAGTTGACCAATGGGGGAAAACAGAAAGTGGGATTTCTCGGGTTGTATATGTTCTTGCTGAGATATGTGGCACCTATTGCCATCGCTTTGATTTTTATCAATGAACTCGGGTTGATTTAGCAAAAGCATTATGTGGAAGGATTTTTTCTATTTCTCGAAAGGTGAGCGCAGGGCTGTGCTTTTGTTATCCGTATTGCTTTTTGTCTTGATAGCTGCTTTGTTGCTTTGGCCGGTAAAAAGGGAAGAGGAATCATGGCCCGGAAAGCAGGAGGATATAGCAAGAATAGAGAACTTTCTGGCGGGAATACATACGTTGGAAGAAAAGAAAAACCTTGTGTATTCTCATGATAAATCTGAAAAGAAGAAAGTGATATTAGAGCCTTTCGATCCGAATACGGCCGATTCCATTCGGTTGTCTGAGCTGGGATTACCTGCTTTTATTGTGCGCAATCTTTTGAAATACAGGAAGGCAGGTGGCAAGTTCAGAACAGCGGATGATTTCTCTAAGATATATGGCTTGTCTGTCGAGAAATATAAAGAACTGAAACCTTACATTCAGATTTCGGAAGCCTTTTGGCGGAAACAAGATACGTTGCTTGTCGTTAAAAAAGAAAAAAGCGATACGGTGGTGGTTTATAAATATCCTGAAGGGATGTTGGTAGAACTGAATGCGGCAGATACGGTGGAACTGAAAAAGATTCCGGGCATAGGAAGTGCCATTGCAGGCAAGATTGTCGCATATAGGGATCGCTTGGGGGGATTTTATGATATATCACAGCTGACAGAAGTGGAATATGTGACTCAGGACATGCTGAAATGGTTTAAAATCGGAGATATGCCAGTTCGCCGGATAAATGCCAATAAGGTTGGGCTTGACATACTTCGTGCTCATCCCTATATGAATTTTTATCAGGCCAAAGTGATTATAGAGTATCGGAGGAAGAAGGGAAAATTAAAAAGCCTTTCTCAGCTATCCCTTTATGAGGAATTTACTGAGAAAGACTTGGAGCGTTTGTCACATTATTTAGCTTTTGATTAATCGTTGGGATAGCCGGCTGCTTCTGCTATCTTTGCCGGAATTTCAGTATTATCCATGCGTCCTTGGAACAATTGGGCTCCTGCTCCGATAGCAAATACAGGAACATAGCCTCCTGAGTGTCCTCCGCTGGTCCATCCTACTAAGGCAATGTCGTCCAATATTTTTTTAGCTTCGGCTGCTAAAGGTTCGTCTTGCTGGTATTCGCTCTTAGTTAGGTCGACAGCTTTGCCGCTAAATGATTCATCGTATACTTTCTTCAGCGATGCCTCTTGTTTCTCGTTCAATTGGATGTGTTCCCAAAATCCGAAGTTTTCTTTCAAGGATTGTTTGATAACTTCCCAAGAAACTTGATTCTTGTATTTTTTTCTCAGTTCGTTTACTACTTTAGTATATTCGCTTTCACTCATCTTTTGCGATTTCAGAGCTTGCAGATTCAGGGTGTACGGGCCTTTGCCAAGGACGATACCTCCTGTTTCATGGTCGGCGGTTACTACGATCAGGGTTTCATCAGGATGTTGTTCATAGAATTCGTAAGCAACCTTGATAGCATCATCCATGTCCATCACTTCATGAAATACGGTGGCCGCATCGTTGCTGTGACAAGCCCAGTCGATCTTACCTCCTTCAACCATCAGGAAGAAACCTTTTGAAAGGTCCTTGGACAGAAAGTTTATTCCGGCGCGGGTAATTTCGGTCAGAGTCATGTCGCCTTTCTTGCGATCGATGGCATAAGGGATGGAGTTTGTGTTTGTAGCAGTGGCGGGTTGCAAAAGAATCATTTTATCTGTTTGCTTTGCTTTTTTCTGATAATCTTTGTATCCGCGGGCTATGGTATATCCGGCTTTGTTTGCCAGTGTATATAAACTTTCAGAATTAGAGTTGTCCGCATGTTTGTTAGTGGGATCCAAAAAGTCTGATCCGGCATAGAAATCAAAGTTGGCTTTAATCAAATCCAACCCTATGTTGTAGTAGCTGCCTCTTTTCCCTTGATGGGCATAAAAAGCGGCGGGAGTAGCGTGGTCTACGCTGACGCTGGTGCTGATTCCTACACGGCATCCTTTGTTTTTTGCCCATGCAGCCACACTGTTGATTGAGGTTTCCAAATCCTTTTTAACACCTAGTGCTCCGTTTTTTGTTTTACTTCCAGTTGCCAAAGCTGTTCCGCTAGCGGCCGAATCGGTCACTCCGTTGGTGGCAGAGAAAGTGGTGGCAATAGTTGCATAGGGAAATTGTGTGAACAATAGTGGAGTCACGCCAATTTTTCCTTCCAGCTCTCCACGATACATTTCTGTACCTAGAACCTGATTGACTCCCATTCCATCTCCGATAAAATAAAATACATACTTTGCTTGCTGTGCCTGTACAAAAAGAATAGACAGAAATGCAAATGCGATAATAAATGATAGTTTCTTCATATTAATAGAATTGATAATGTTAGCCTTGTTTCGGCATGGCAAATATAAGAAAAAAAGGCTTTGGATGTTTTTTCTTCTTTTAAATAATTGTTCTTGGAAGGGCAAATAATCCTTTTTTGTAATACGTGTGTATCACTTTAGAAATATCCGTTGGCGGAGTTAAAAACGTGTATACCATTAAAAGAAACTGAAAAAGGGGGGGGCGGAGAAAGGTTGTTTCTCCTGTTTTATGTCGAGCTATATAAAGTGTGTCCGAAATCGTGACATTCTGGTTATCTCTCTGCTTCTATGGTATAAGTAAAACTATCTGCCCGATAATATCCTATATTATACTCAATAGGTTTTCCATTTATATCGTAAACAAATCTTTTTCTTATCAATATAGGGTCATTGGGGGATATATCTAGCTTGTCTGCAATTGTTTCTCCTGCCAGCCGTGCAGAAATTTCTTCTTTGCTGGTTTTTACAATGATGTTATAGTTGTTTTCAAGAACTGTGTAAAGAGGCCGTGTAAAGTCTTCGTCACCGCTCAATGGAATTTCCGGATTAAAATAAGAGATGAAATAAACAAAAGGATATTCTTTGTTACCCCGTACCCTCTCTAGTACCAAGCATTTATTTTTCTTTTCTGGACTGATATTGAAGAACGAACGTATTTCCTCCGTCAGTTTTCGGAAACAGACATGTAGTTCGAAGTTCTTTATTTCGATACCTAACATTTTCATTTCCTGTGAAAAACTCAACCAATTCTTTACTCCTCCGGTAATGCCTTTACGTACCACTTTGGTGCCATGGCCTTTTTTTCTGATTAACAATCCTTCGAACACCAGTTTGTTGATGGCTTGCCGCAAAGTGTTTCTAGAAATGTTTAATTGTTCAGATAGTGATACTTCATTAGGGAGCAATTTCCCATTTTTGTATTCCTCTGATTCTATCAGTTCTCTCAATACTTCTTCTGCCTGTATATGCAGTGGTTTGCCAGAGTTCGGATCTAATTTCATGATTGGTTTTCTCTTTTTAAATTCATTGATGTCGGCAAATATAGTTCTTTTTTTAAAAAAACATTCAAGTATATTTTGTTTTATTTATCAAGATTGTACCTTTGCACAAGTTGAATATATGTTCATACATGAAGATTGCTGTGAGTAAGAATGAAGTTCTTTTCTACAGGCATTTCGGAAATGAAGATGTAGAATTGGAATGGTAATTGTGTTTTGTTGATTATTTGTTTGAATATACTAGAATATTGCCTATTGAGTTGTATATAGCACTTTTTTTAGGATGATAATAAAACGGTTTCCATAGATAAATATCAAATTTTTTCTTTGTTGCTTGGTGTCTGTCTTTCGGATAAATGCGAAAGATAAGGAGCCGGTAGATTATGTGGATTGTTTTATCGGAACTTCTAACTCCCGATGGATGTTGGGACCCTATGCACAAGCTCCATTCGGTATGGTACAGATAGGCCCCGACAATCAAGGCAATCGCTGGATGGGTGGATATGAATATGCTATAAATAGTGTGTCGGCGTTTAGTCATATTCATGCCTGGACCATGGGCGGACTTTCGATGATGCCTGCCACGGCCGATTTTACGATTGAAAATCCTGGGCCGGATTCTCCTTACAAAGGAGCGAATGCCGGATATCATTCTCGTATTTTGAAGGAAACGGAGAAAGCGTATCCTGGATATTATGAGGTGGAATTGTATGACCATCAGGTAAAGGCAGCTATGACGGCTACCACCCGTTGTAGTTTTCAGAGATATAATTTCCCCGCTTGTGAGGATGCTCGGGTGTTGATAGACCTTTTGTTTCCCACCGAATGGGATTATGGTTTTTCTGTGAAAGATGCTGAGATCAGAAGGGTGAGTGATACACAAGTGGAAGGTTATGCCCAATGTGTTTCGGGAGCTTGGAGTAGCTGGAATGATTGGACACTTTATTTCTCCATACGTTTTAGTAAGCCGTTCTTGTCATTTAATGGTTGGAACGATAAGGGGATACATGAGAATGTAAATGAAATAAAGGGAGCGGGAGAAACTGGTGCTTATGTAACTTATAAGACGTATGATAACGAAGAAGTGTTGGTTCAGACCGGACTTTCGCTGGTAAGTTTGGAAGGTGCCCGTCTGAATTTGGAAAAGGAATTGAAAACACCGTTTGGATGGGACTTTATCACTTGCGTACAAAGCAATCGTCAGGTTTAGAACAATTTGTTGGGAAGAATAAAAGTGGGAGGTGGAACGGAACAGGATAAACGTAAGTTTTATACCAATTTATATAGGGCCTATGCAGGTAAACAAACTTGGAACGATGTGGACGGTAAGTACAGGGATGCTTGCGAGCAGGTGCAACAGCTTAAGGTCGGGCAATCGGTATATGGCGGCGATGCTTTTTGGAATACTTATTGGAATCTGAATGGTTTATGGTCCATCGTTTCGCCGGAAGTTATAGACAACTGGGTTACCACTCAATAGGAAATGTATAAACATACCGGATGAACCAGTAAAGGACCTGCCGGCATTGAATATTCGGGCATAATGGAAGGCTCTCACGAACTGGCTTTGATGGTAGCTGCCTATCAGAAAGGAATACGCAAGGACGGGGAAGCCATTTATGAGGCGGCGCATAAGATGGTGACGCAGCAAGGGGGCCGGCACGAGTGTGGAGGATGGTATGGGCAGATTGATTTGGATGCATACGATAGGTTTGGCTATATGCCCAGTGAAATCAATGTGGTATCTAAGACATTGGATTATGCATACGATGACTTTTGTGTGGCACAGCTGGCTAAGGCTCTTGGTAAGAAGAAAGATGCGGCTTTTCTGGAAAAACGTTCCATGAATTACAAGAATGTCTTTCATCCGGAGTATAAGTATGTATGTAACAAAGATTCGCTAGGCAGTTGGGACACAGATTTTGATGTCTTTTCCAACAAGGGATTTATCGAAGGAAATTCTTGGCAGTATTCTTGGTATGTGCCTCATGATATGGATGGCCTGATTAAATTGATCGGTAAAGAAAAAGCGTTGGAACGTTTGTCTTCCGGATTTGAAAAAGCCAGGAAACATCATTTTGCCGCCCATGTGTTCGATCGTACCATGGGACAGTCGGCCGAATTTTATATCAATCAGGGAAATGAAGTGAACATGAATGCCGCCTTTATCTTTAATTATTTGGGAAAACCGTCTTTGTGTCAGGATTATGTCCGGGCAATAGTGGATGAATATTATGGAAGTTCGCCTTATAAAGGGTGGGAAGGCGATGAAGACGAAGGACAGATGGGGGGATGGTTTGTGATGTCGGCCATGGGACTTTTTGAAATGGATGGGGGTGTTACGGCTGATTCGCAACTTGATCTGACCTCGCCGCTTTTCGAGAAGATTACCATTTCGCTTGATTCACGTTATTATAAAGGTAAGGAATTCGTTATTGAAGCGGTGAACAACTCATCGGACAACCGATATATCAAGTCTGCCCGTCTCAACGGAAAACTGCTGAAAGGATTGCGGATTCCATTCAGTGCTATTGCCAATGGTGGTAAATTGGTATTGGAGATGACGGATGCTCCGGCATACGAATAGTCTGTATAAGACATATCCGGGCAATACTGGTTACTTGAAAACATAATATATAAAAATAAAACTAATTGAATATCATGAAAAAACGATTAATGTTAGGCTTGCTTTTAGGAAGTCTCAGTGCATGGGGGACAGTCCGGCCGGATTTGCTGGATGTTCGGGTATGTGACCATTATAAGTACAGACAGGATAAGGAAGCCGGCCGTGAAATCTTTTTGTCTTATAGGGGGAGTAAAACAATGGATGGGGGCAAAGGTGGAAATACTTTCTAAAAAAGGAAATGAGACCACTATCTTGCATACTAACCGACCGGACTCCATTCCAGTGTTGCTGTTGCCACAAATTGGCGTAGAGACAACCGATACCATTGTGGCCTGTCTACAGATAGGCGGAGAAAAAGTAACTCGCGAAGTGGTGGTGCCTGCCATGCGTCATTGGACGGTTTACATCTATCCCCATTCGCATGTGGATATAGGCTATACCAATACGCAGGAAAACGTGGAATTCATTCATAAGCGTAATCTGGATGTGGCGATGGATTTGGCCGAAAGAACAGCCGATTATCCGGAGGATGCACGGTTTCGTTGGAATCCGGAAGTAACGTGGCCCATCGAACGCTATCTGAATAGCGAATCTCCCGAAAAGAAAAAAAGACTGGTTGAGGCCATACGGAAAGGGCATATCTCTGTCGATGCAGGTTATGTTAGCACTAACACCAGTGCAAGCAGTGACGAGGAACTGTTGCAGCTCTTCTCCTTTGGCAAGAAGATGGAGAAAGAGACCGGAAGAGCTGTGAAAACGATGGTTCAGGTGGATATTCCGTGAGTGTCGTGGGGTGTGGTCCCTGCCGCCAATCAGTTGGGCATTTTCTATTGCCTGTCTTTATTCAACGGATATGACCGGACGGGACTTTCTCCGGAGATGAGCTTTAAGCCTTTCTGGTGGATTGGGCCGGATGGTAAGTCGAAAGTATTGTTTTTGCAACCGGGAGCCTATACTCTGGGAACTTTGGCCAAAGGAAAATATTTCTGGCCCAAATTGGCAGGACAGCTGGATCGGGACAAATTGATTCCGGTGGTTCAGACAGATTGTCCGCGAGAGAACTTCATTGATGCCTATCTGGCGGAAATGTTGCCCAAACTGGAAAAAGATAAAGACTATCCGTATGAGGTCTTTCCCATGACCTGGTGTATGGCCGATAATACACCTATTGATGTGGACTTGCCCGATGCAGTGAAAAGTTGGAATGAAGAATATGCCTATCCTCACGTACGGGATCTGTACGGCCACGGAAATGATGCAGGCGTTTGAAAAGTATGCCGACCGGCTACCTACTCTGCAAGGCGACTACACCGAATATTGGACCGACGGATTAGGTTCCAGCGCCGAGAAGACAGGGGAAAGCCGCGAAGTGAAAGACAAGCTGGTGCAGGCCGAAATTCTATGGAGCATGCTGAGCCCGGACCGAGAAGAACCTACAGCTCTGATTGGAGAAGCCTGGCGTAATATTATTCTCAGTACGGAACATACCTGGGCTTATATGCAACCCGACCAACAGCCGATCAGTGACCAAATTCTGCAAACAAAGTTAGGATGTTTCGACAAGGCGAGAGAATTGACGGAGCAGGTGATGGACATGGCTTGCCAAACCATCGAAGATAAGAACTCGGATGTGCTTACGGTGTTCAATACCAATACGTGGGTGCAAAGCGGACTGGTTACTCTTTCGAAGGAAATAGCCGAAACCTATCAGTCATTGCAAGACGCGCAAGGGCAAGACATCGTGTGCCAGAAGCTATCTTTCGGCGAACTGGCCTTTTGGGCGGAAGATGTCCCGGCATTGGGCAGTAAGACATTCCGTCTGAAGAAGGAGGCACGACAGGGCAGGGTGCCCGAATCGGCAGCTATGGTCTTGGACAATGGCATAGTGAAAGTAGCGGTCGATCCGTCGACGGGAGATGTGACCAACTTAATATACAAAGGAGAAGAATTTGTCGATGCGGTTTCAAGTATCGTGTGCTTCCTCATATTGGTGCATACGATGTGGTTCGTTCTCACCGTTTTGCAATGGAGCAATATCGTCCGTTGATTGCGGTGCAGACCAAGAAAGCATTTAAATCCGCCAATCCGTTTTCTATAAAAGATAACGATAAAGTGGTGCTATCTAACTATCAGATACAGAATAAGGGAAAATCGCGTACCATCCGCCTGCTTTCTCTTTCGGAGCAAGATGAAAAGGTTTCCTTGCATTGGGAGAAGAAACAGCCTAAGGCCATTTATCGGAATGAAAACGGTAGGAAGGTGAAACTGTCGAACAAGAAACATCAAATTACAATCCCGGCTAAAGGCATCACCACGTTGCTGACAGAATGGTAAGAAAAGTTCCTGCTTCTTGTTGTAGGCAGAAACAGCATGAGCAGGAATTTGCATTGGCTTATCGGCAGGATTATGGAACAGGCAATCTGCTTCTTGGCGTAAAAAGATTGTTTAGCGTAAATCCTCTCATAGCCGGATGAAAAACACTTCGTCTCCTGACGAATACTTGTTGCCGGCCGCTTGAATTCTTAAAACTCCGTCGGTGTTCTAATGATTTCCGTCGGTATTCTTGTAAACACCGCCGGAGTTTACAAGAACACCGACGGAGTTTTAGAAAATGAATAGGGCATGAACATCTTTATATAAGCCTCTCAAGAACTTTGCAAGCGGTTGAATCGCTATTAAAGATAGAAAATCCCTGGATACCAATATTTCAGAACTGTAACAAACACCATGCAGAACCCTAATGAAACAATACTGGGCCACCATTTCGTTGGCAGGGAAAGGAATGCATTTGCTGAGTCATTTCGGACTGACCCGAAATATCCGTCGGCCCCTATCTTGTAGTGAATGGAATGACAATTGTCTATTAAAGGTAAGGGCATAAAAAAAGAGCGAAAGTTCTTTTGGCTGAACCCGCTCACCTCCTGAAGAACCCCCTCCATAAATGGGGTTCTTTTCGTCTCTCTCGTTTAAATTTTCAATTGCGTTATCCTTCTCTTCTCTTGTACCTAAAAACAACTCTTTTAATACCTGTGAAAACTAATTTCCTGAAAACTTTTTCTCTTCATTACCTTTACTTTTCTCTAATACCTTTTCTAATTAAATCTGTTTTTACCTAAATCTAATACCTTAATTATTCTAATCACTATTATACCTATTCTTGTAATTTCCTTATAATAACTTCATCTCTAGTTTCACAACTACGCTGCAAAGGTACGGCTTTTTAGCATATTGGCAAGTAAATAGATGCTGAAAAACATAAAAAAGAGTAAATTCATGATATATATCAAGGAATACCGTTCTTTTTCATTTTCTATCGCACATGAATGATGCGTTGGTTGCTGCTTCCTCTGAATTCCAGATACGGGGAATATAAGTCGGCTTCAAAGCGTCCGTCCACTATGACATCTACATAGTTCAGTATCGGTCTCAACAGATCGTTGCTTTGTATTTGTTCGAATGTATATCCCGTATAGCACCAGATGTTCTGTTTGGTGCATTCTTTGATTCGTTTAGCCAGTTGTAGGAATTCCTGTGGATGATATAGCGGGTCTCCGCCCGAAAAGGTGACCCCGTCCAGCAGCGGATTGGCATTTATTTCGCCGATGATGCTTTCCACTTTCTCTGGTGTGAGCGGCGTGCCCGCCGATGGGTTCCATGATTCCGGATTCTGGCAACCTCGGCAATGATGGCGGCATCCGGCCAAATAGATGGAATAGCGGATGCCTTCACCATCGACTATTGTTTCGGGATAGGTAAATAACAAGTTCATGCTGATTATCCATGTTTTACCCGATCACGTTCCTCTGCGCGTTTTGCCGAATTCCAAGTACTGAGATCGCCTGTCAGATAACCTGTTATGCGGCGCATGCGCATGATGCTTTCACTCCGGCATACCGGGCATTTGTCGTATATTACTCCTTTGTAGCCACATGCTTGGCAAGTATCTACAGGATGGTTGATAGAGCCGTATCCGATTCCTTCGTCATGCATCACCTTTACGATTTTGGCTATAGACTTTACGTTTTTCTGAGCTTCTCCGTCCAGTTCCACGTAGGTGATGTGTCCGCCGCGGGTAATGGCATGGAAAGGGGCTTCTCGCTTTATCTTTTCGGTAATGGTGATGGGGTCTTTCACATCCACATGGAATGAATTTACATAATAATCGTTGTCTGTCACTCCGGGGATAACACCATATTTGCGGCGATCCATGCGGGTGAAACGTCCGGCCAGTCCTTCGGCTGGGGTGGCGAGTACGGAATAATTCAATTGATATTTCTGTTTGTATTCGTCCACTACTTTGTTCATTTCCGTAACGGCCTCGAACAATGTATTCCATGCTTTGGGATTATGTCCGTGACCTTCTCCATACAGGGCCACCATGGCGTTGTGTCCGCCCAGAAAACCAATGCCCAGTGTGCCTTGGCGTAATACGTCTCCTACCTGTTCGTTGGGAGACAGTTTTCCTCCGCCTTTCCATACATTGTTGCCCATCATGAAGGGGAATTGGCGTGCTAGAGCCGTACGTTGGTATTGATAGCGTGTGTACAGCTGTTCTGCAATGAGCTCGGCTGTTGTGTGTACGCTGTTTATGAAGATTTCCTTTGCTTTCTTCTCTATGGCCTCTTTTCCGTTCGCTTCTTCTTGTTTTTCTGCCTGAATGCGTGCTTCGATAGCCAGTCGTGGCATGTTCATGGTAGTGAATGACAGGTTGCCCCGGCCGAGCGAGGTTTTTTCACCTGCCACGTTCTCGAATACGCGGGTGCGGCATCCCATGGTTGCCAGTTCATAGCGATAGCGTTTGGGATCGTTGATGTCCCATTTCTCGTTCTTGTTGTAAGGAGTGTCCAGAAACATAAAGTTCGGAAACAGGGCCTTGGCCGTGGTTCGGCAGGCTTTCAGGAACAAGTCGAAGTTGGGTGCCTGAAACTTCATGTTGCCTTCCAGGGCCGCTTCAAAGTTTTCCATGGCTTTTTGGTAGTCTTCTTCTGAATAAGATACTCCGTCCTTTATTTTAAATATCTGTATCGGGAAAACAGGTACTTCGCCGCGGGTGCCCAATCCTTCGATGGTTGCTTTCAGCAGTTCTTCTATCACCATGCGTCCTTCGGGAGAAGTATCTGTTCCGTAATTGATGGAACTGAATACCACCTGATTCCCTCCTCGCGAATGCATCGTGTTCAGGTTATGTATGAATCCCTCCATGGCCTGGTGGGTATCTTTGCGTGTCATAGCATTGGCTTTTTCTTCAATTTTCCGGAGGGCTTCTGCGTTCGGTTCTTTTCCTTCTATTTCTATATAGAAGTCGGTCAGGCTTTTCAAATGTTTACGGTAAGTTTTCCGTACTCCTTCCGCCATAAAGAAGTCGAAGGCGGGAATGGCCTGTCCGCCATGTTGCTCATTCTGGTTTGTCTGGAAAATGATAGTGGCCAGGGTGGCATAGCTTTGGATGGACTGAGGAGTGCGGATACTTCCGTTTTTGGTGCGGAAGCCGCGTTCGAACAGGTCATCCAGGTCATATTGGATGCAAGTGGTAGTCTTGGTGGGATAATAGTCCAAGTCATGTATATGGATGTCACCCATTTGATGTGCTTCTGCATACTTTTTGGGTAGCAGGTATCGGTAGGTATAATCTTTGGTGACTTCCGAGGCGAATGTCATCATTTGTCCGGCTGGGGTGTGGCTGGACATATTGGCATTACTCAGATTGACATCGTTTTTGTCAATGGCCACAATGCCGTCCATGATATGCTTCATCTGCGTTTTACGGTCGCGTTCCGTGTTTCTCCATTCGCGGTAGATGATATATTTCTTGGCCACTTCGGGGTATGTTCTCATCAGCTCTTTTTCAACCAGATCTTGAATATCTTCCACACCGATGGTGGGGGAAGCGAAATGGTTGATAACCTGCATGGTGATGTCGGCAATTTGTTTATCCTTATTGTCGATTCCGCAGGCATGGAATGCCTTGCCTATGGCGTTCTTGATTTTGCTGATGGAAAAGTCTTCCCGCTTTCCATCTCGCTTGATGATACAAATCTCGGCGTAATTCATTGTTGAAAACATTAATTGTTAATTAAAATACTAAGTTGTCCTTTCAGGCAGGTTTTCTGACTTGTCTCTTCCCTGAAACGCCTTCCCGCAAATGTATTTTGTAGTGGCATACTGTTTCAGCTCAATGAGAGTTACAGCAGCGGGTACTGTTGCTGATTTTCACGGCATTCCCTTTTAAAAGTGATTAGCTTCACCATGTAGGACGCTTACAAAGGTATAACATTTTGGGAAACTATTAGCTTTAAAAAGCAATAAAAGTTTTCCAAAATGGATAACTTGTTGAGCGACGGTGGATTATAAATTATGTCGTTGATAGCTATAAATGGACTGGTGTCAGTCCCATCTTTTTTGCTTTTTTCAGCATGTATTCCAAGGCTGCATCGTGCTCGTTGGGGATGATGCCGTCCAAGATAGCATCCTTGATGGAACTTTTCAGGCTGCCTATTTCACGGCAGGGCTGCATATCGAATATACGCATGATTTCTTCTCCGTCCACTGGTGGCTGGAAGTTGCGTATACGGTCTTTTTCCTCCAGATCCTTCAACTTTTGGCGTACCAGCTTGAAGTTGTCTAGAAATTTTTGCTTGCGTGCTTCGTTCTTCGAGGTGATGTCTGCTTCGCAGAGCGTCATCAGGTCGTCGATGTCGTTTCCGGCTTCGAAAAGCAGGCGGCGTACGGCGGAATCGGTTACAATGTCGTCTGCAATGACAATGGGACGCATGTGCAGACCCACTAACTTCTGCACGTATTTCATCTTTTCGTTCATGGGCAGTTTCATCTTGCGGAAGATGTTCGGAATCATTTTCTCGCCAATGAAGTTGTGGTTATGGAAAGTCCATCCCAAACGAGAATCCCAGCGTTTGGTGAGCGGCTTGCCTATGTCGTGCAGTAAAGCGGCCCAGCGCAACCATAAGTTATTGGTGTGTTTGGATATGTTGTCCACCACTTCCAATGTGTGATAGAAATTGTCCTTATGAGCGCGTCCGTTTCGAGGCTCCACGCCTTGCAGGGTTACCAGCTCGGGGAAAATCAGGGGCAGGAGTCCGCAACGGTCCAGCTCGACGAAGCCTTTGGAAGGGATGGGCGAGAGTAGAATCTTGTTCAACTCGTCGGCAATGCGTTCTCGCGAAATGATGTGGATGCGTTCTTTGTTGCGCTCTAACGCTTCGAAAGTGACATCGTCGATGTAGAAGTTCAGTTGTGTGGCAAACCGGATGCAGCGCATCATGCGGAGCGGGTCGTCGCTAAAGGTGATATCCGGATCCAGCGGAGTACGGATGGTGAGTTCCTTCAAGTCGTCCAAGCCGTTGAAAGGGTCCACCAGTTCGCCGAATCGTGCTTTGTTCAGGCATACAGCCATGGCGTTGATGGTAAAGTCGCGTCGGTTTTGGTCATCTTCCAGTGTACCGTTCTCTACTATCGGTTTGCGGCTGTCGTGGCTGTATGATTCTTTACGTGCGCCGACAAATTCCACTTCCGTCTCGTGATATTTTACTTGTGCCGTGCCGAAATTCTTGAATACGGAGACGTGTGCTCCGCGTCCCAGTTTCTTGCCAAAGGCTTGTGCCATGTCAATGCCGCTTCCTACTACTACTATATCTATGTCTTTCGAGGGGCGTTTCAGGAACAAGTCCCGCACGTATCCTCCGACGACGTAACATTCCAATCCCAATTCATCGGCTGTCTCGGAGATGGAATGGAATATCTTGTTATTAAAATGTTCTTTTAGTTCCATATTCATCTTAAAGAGGCGCAAATTTACGATTTTTTGTGCATGATAAGGAGGAATCACACAATTAAATTGTATTTTTGCCTGCATATAAAATGATCAAGTACATGAAAAAGATAGGATTGGTAGCATTATTAGCCCTGTTATTAACCGGTTGTGATGATGGTGGCGAAAAGAAGGCGCAGGAAAATCTGTGCAGAGCAGAGGCGGCTCTGGCAGACGAGAATTTCAGCGAAGCCAAATTGCAAATAGACAGTATCCGTATTTTGTATCCCAAGGCGTTTGAGGCCAGAAGGCGGGGAGTCAAGTTGATGCAGCAGGTGGATTTGAAAGAGCAGCGCAAAAGCCTGGCTTATTTGGATAGCATGATGGTGCTGAAACAGGCGGAACTGGATGCGGTGAAAGGTAATTTTGTGCTGGAGAAAGATACTGCATATCAGGAAGTGGGCAATTATTTCTATCCGACTCAGACTGTGGAGAAGAATGTCGGGCGTTCGTTTTTGCGCGGACAAGTCAGCGAATTGGGGGAGATGTCGCTCACATCCATCTATTGTGCCGGAGGTGCCTTGCATCATACGGCTGTGAAAGTGGTGGCAGGTGATACGTTTGCCGAGACTCCGGCTTCGAATGACAGCTATGAGACGACCGACCTGGGGCGTGCGATTGAGAAGGCCGATTATAAAGCGGGCGAAGACGGCGGAGTCATTGCTTTTGTGTCGCTCCATCAGGATAAGAATATCCAGCTTCAGTTTATCGGCGACCGTACTTATAAGACAGTCATGCGTCCCGACGATCGCAAGGCGATTGCCGCGCTGGCAGATTTGGCACGCATCTTGTTGGGAATGGAGCAGATCCGTAAGGACCGGAAGGAAGCGGCTTTGAAAATAGAGTTTGTGACCCGTAAAATGCAAGAAGAGGAGAAATAAAGAGAAGGCGGACTCTTGTTCGGGTCTGGCCGGGATCATGAGAAGAACGGCGGAATAGGGATGCCGGACATGCAGGCCGAAGAGGATGCTTGGATGCCGGCCACTGGATTTTCGGGCGGCAACTGCCCGCCCGGTTTCCATGGCCGGCTGTCTGTCACAGCCTTTTCAGTGCCAGTTTTATCACCTTTTCCACCGGTGCGTCCGGCTCTTCGGTCAGTATGGCGGCCACTACTTTGTGTGATGCCGCTTGTGCGAATCCCAACATGGTGAGAGCGGCCACAGCCTCGTCGTGAATTTCTGTATTGGCCGGGCTGGCGGACATTTCGCTGCTCACGGTTTCCATGCCCGAAGCGGCAATCTTGTCCTTCAGGTCTACAATGATGCGTTGGGCGGTTTTCAGTCCGATGCCTTTCACCGTTTTCAGCAGTTTGTCGTTGCCCGAACTGATTACTCCGCACAGTTCGGAAGGCGACAAGGCGGACAAGATCATCCGTGCCGTGTTGCCTCCGATGCCCGATACGGAAATCAGCAACAAAAACAGTTCTCGTTCCTGTTTGGTCGAAAATCCGTAGAGCACGTATGCGTCTTCGCGGATGGCTTCATAAATATATAGCTTTGCATCACTTTGGTTCTGGATGGCCGAATACGTATTCAGTGATATGTTGACGCCATACCCCACTCCGTTACAGTCCAATACTACCATTGCCGGAGTAATCTCCGCAATTTCTCCTTTAATATATTCTATCATAGCGGTTCTTTTTTTGAATTTACAGTTCTTTGCAAAAATAGGACATCTATCTTTTAAATTATAAGTTAGGCAAGAATATTTTTAAATTATTAGGTCGTGAAGAATGCAAAAGCGAGGCAAAATGTTTATTTTTGCAGCCAATTAATAGACAATAGTAAATTAAAACCAATAAAGATGAAAAAAATAAGAGCTGCCGTTGTCGGATACGGTAACATTGGTAAGTATGTGGTAGAGGCTCTGGAAGCCGCTCCCGATTTTGAGATTGCAGGAATCGTGCGCCGCAGCGGTGCGGAAAACAAGCCGGCCGAGCTGGAAGCCTACGCGGTTGTCAAGGACATAAAGGAACTGAAAGACGTGGATGTGGCTGTTCTGGCTACTCCGACCCGCAGTGTGGAAATGTATGCCAAAGAGATTCTGGCTATGGGTATCAATACGGTGGACAGTTTTGACATTCATACCCAAATCACTTCGCTCCGCCGTTCGTTGGATGAATCGGCCAAGGCCGGCAAGGCTGTTGCCATTATTTCTGCCGGATGGGATCCGGGAAGTGACTCGGTGGTTCGTACATTGCTGGAAGCCATTGCTCCGAAGGGTATCACCTACACCAATTTCGGGCCGGGACGCAGCATGGGACACTCTGTTGCCGTGCGTGCCATTGCCGGGGTGAAGGATGCTTTGTCTATGACCATCCCTGTGGGTACGGGCATTCATCGCCGCATGGTGTATGTGGAGCTGGAAGAGGGAGCTGACTTCAAGACTGTGGAAGCGGCCATCAAGTCGGATCCTTACTTTGTGAACGACGAGACGCATGTGAAACAAGTGCCTTGTGTGGACGACTTGAACGACGTGGGCCATGGAGTGAACCTGGTGCGCAAAGGTGTGTCGGGCAAGACTCACAACCAGTTGTTTGAGTTCGACATGAAGATCAACAATCCGGCTCTTACGGCACAGGTGCTGGTGTGCGTGGCCCGTGCTTCCATGAAGCAACAGCCCGGATGCTATACCATGATCGAGGTGCCTGTCATCGACTTGCTGTGCGGTGACCGCGAGGAACTGATTGCACATCTGGTGTAAAGAAGTACGGCGGTTTGTGCGGAACCGTTGTTTCCCAGATCGAAGAACGCTTCGCGGACATGCTGTCTTTATGACTGATATGTTCGGGAGGCGTTTATTGTCTTTGGCTTTCCTTATGGTTAGACTTCTTGCGGCATCTTTTTGTATATCACGTGGGGTGCCCGCCCTTCTCTCACGATGCGTTTTTCATTGCTCCAGCGGCGCAGCTCCTCGCTTGCCCTGGTCCGTAGCAGCCCCGTCAGTTCGCTATATTCTTTGCGGGTGATGACGGAGTGTTTCTCCAGATGGGCGGTGAGCAGCGCAAAACGTTCTTCTTCCGAGTAACGGGTGGAGGAGGACAGGAAGCCGTATTCCGCACGTTCCAGCTTTTCTCGCGAGCGTATGGTTTTGCACAGCTGGCGCGTGGGTTTGAACTTCACGCTGTCAAAGTGTACCGATGCGGCGCGTATGGTTTTCTTGTCGGTCACTTTCCGGCAGGTCAGGGTGCTCGACAGGGTGCCCAGTTCTCCCAGTTTCACATTGTAGCCGTCCGCCAGGTATTCGGCCACGAGGTCTTCCAGGTCGCAGAACAACCCGATGATGGTTCCCTCGTGCAAGGAGGTGCGTTTGGAAAGTTCTTTTGCCAGGGCTTTCAGGTCCTTGGTTCCTGTGGTTACTATCTGCGGATAGAGGGTGGGAGGTTCATCCTTTCTCTGCACCTCGTGTATTGTCTTGAAGTCATATTTTGCTGCCATAGTCGATGCTTTTTTTATTGTTGGCCTGCCGTCCGGTTGGCTGCAGGTTTACAAATGTAGACATAATTGTCGGTTTATGGACTATCGGGCGGCTTTTTTCTTTCTCTCTTCGTGTTTCTCTCCTGTTTTTTCCTTATAAGCGATTCTCGTATGCGGGCTAAGGCTTTGGGGCTGGAAGGTTAAGCCCTTTCATATGGTTTGCTTTTACTGCCGTCCTCGTCCGGTTGTACAGCCGTCCATGGGCGGTTGTATAGCCGTTTGTGGCAGGTTGTACGACCGCCCATGGTCGGCAGTAGCATATATCGGCATGAAAGGGCTTAGGTATACGGGCGCGACGGCTTCTGCTTTTAAGCCTTTGTGCTTGGCATGGATGGCTTTAGCCTCCGAAGGGCTTGGGGCTGCCTGTAGCTTCCTTATCTTCCCTGCTTCGTGCGGGTTATCTTTGATGGGCGTTTGCAATGAAAGAACCGCATGGACTGAAATCTCTTCTTTGTTTTGTTTCGGAGAAGCGATTTTTTTATTTCCTTTGTACTCTGTAAATTTTGTATATTCAAATTAAAGAAGAGGAACAATGATAGCAAGTATCGTATGGGATGTAGATCCTATCTTATTCAAAGTAGGGAATTGGGAAGTGCGTTGGTATGGCCTGATGTGGGGGTTTGGCTTTATATTGGCTTACGAGATAGTGAACCGCTTGTTCAAGAAGGAGAAATATCCCGAGGAATGGGTAGACAAGCTTTTTGTGTACTGTCTGGTGAGCACGGTCATCGGTGCTCGGCTGGGGCACTGCCTGTTTTATGAGTGGGATTATTATGGCGCCCATCCCATCGAGATATTCAAGATATGGAAAGGCGGGCTGGCAAGCCATGGAGGAGTGTTTGCCATCATCCTGGCGCTGATGTGGTATTCCTGGCGAGTGACAAGGAAAAGCGTTTGGTGGCTTTTCGACCGCATGATACCTGCCGTGGCTGTTGTTTGTTTCTGCATCCGTTTTGGCAATCTGATGAATTCCGAGATTTTCGGTTTTCCCACTACGTTGCCTTGGGGGGTTGAGTTTGTCCGCTCCCGCGAGTGGCATCAGCTGTACGAAGGGTTGCCTTGCCATCCCACCCAGATTTATGAAATGCTGTATTGTTTGGTGGCCGGTGTCACTGCCTGGGTGATGTATCACCGGTTTCATTTTCAGAAAAAGGTGGGATTGATCACCGGCGTGGGGTTGCTCATATTCTTCGGTTCACGCTTTGCGCTGGAGTTCATGAAGAATCCGCAGGTGGCCGAAGAGGCCGATATGGCACTGAACATCGGACAGTTGCTCAGTCTGCCGCTGATTTTGCTGGGTGGATATCTCATTGCCACCAGCCGTACGCGGAAGGAAAACCTGAAGTAAAGCCGGATGTGCGTAAATCGGATTGCGATTGTTGGTCTGCTTGCATCACTTGCCGGGTGTAGGAAAGCGAGGGGGGATTGTCACTATGTGGCTTTGCCAGTGGATGATGAGAAAGGCCATATTTCATTTATGAGGAAATAGAGAACTGAATAAATAAAGCGTATCATGAACAACATTATTGTAGGAATGGGTGAAGCACTGTGGGATGTGCTTCCCGAAGGAAAGAAAATAGGCGGTGCTCCGGCAAATTTCGCTTATCATGTGTCACAATTCGGTTTCGACAGTCGGGTGGTCAGTGCGATTGGCGATGACAGGTTAGGCTACGAGATGCTGGAGAACTTCGATAACAAAAAGCTGCATTATCAGATAGAAAAGGTATCTTATCCAACGGGGACAGTGCAGGTGAAATTAAATTCTGAAGGTGTGCCGGTGTATGATATAAAGGAAAGTGTGGCGTGGGATAATATTCCTTTCACATCCGCATTGGAGTCGCTGGCAAAGGATACACGTTCCGTATGCTTCGGCTCGCTGGCACAGCGCAGTGTGGTTTCAAGAGAGACCATCAACCTTTTTTTGGACGCCATGCCCGACGGAGAGGGACAATACAAGGTTTTCGATGTGAACCTGCGTCAGGGATTCTATACAGAGGAGATTCTTTGCAATGCGATGCAGAAATGCAATGTATTGAAAATTAATGATGAAGAGTTGATGACTTTGAGCCGTATGTTTGGCTATCCCGACATCGACATGCAGGACAAATGCAGGATATTGTTGGCCAAGTATAATTTGAAGATGCTTATTCTGACTTGTGGAGTGAATGGCAGTTATGTCTTTACTTCGGGCGAGGTTTCATTTGTGCCGACACCGAAAATTGAAGTGGCCGATACGGTGGGTGCGGGCGATTCGTTCACGGCCGCTTTCGTGGCGGCTGTCATGAAAGGAAAGCCGGTTATCGAGGCACACAAACTGGCTGTTGAGGTCTCGGCATTTGTTTGCACACAAAATGGTGCTATGCCCGAGTTGCCTGCTTGTTTGAAGAAACAGCTGGCAAACTGAGGGTAAGCCCCTCCAGCTTGGTTTGCAGAATAGGCAAGTGCAGAGGATATAAGGTTTTAAAATACTCACTAGGCAATCTTGATAGTGTAAAGCTTAAGTAAGTGAAAGTTTAACGGTTTATTATTTTTCTTTTCTTTATAAATGCCTTACCTTTGTGAAGTAATAAATGAAATCGAAAAACAGTTCTGCCATGTGTACAGAAGGAATCATCGACAGGTATGTCAATTTTTATACTGATTTTGCCT
>CAMWGU010000029.1 GCA_947173895.1 uncultured Bacteroides sp.
TTCATCGGCACGCAAAGGCAGCATGGTGTGAAACCGCCAAAGGTATGTGAAAGGATGAAAGGAAAAGCAGAATCACATCAATGTTGTATCCTGTGTGAAGGAGCAACTATGCAAATTCACCAAAGGCAGGCTACTTGCGGCAAGAGGTCAGACCTCCCACACCCGGCACGCTTTTCCGGCCGCAATGTAAACCACATATTTACGCATACGGTAAGCCGGGAAGCGGCTGTTGATGTCGGCCGCATACGCACTGACCTGCTCCACATCTTTCCCGTGGGGAACGTCCAATGCCTCCACCTGCGCGGCCTCATGCGCTTTATAGTACTTGAATTCCACCACACGACAGTCGTTATGCCAGGAGGTATGGAGGAATGCCGATCAACACCAGGTCGGCCCGCCCGGAAGGAAGATTCTGCTCGATGGCAAACGTGTAGCAGTTACTCAGGTAGCGGCTGCACAACTTGAAGAACGAACAACGGATGAAGTTTTCATTTACCTTGTCGAACACTTGGGCTGGGAACTGGCCCAGATAGGCTTCAAAGTAGTTCATGACAAGAGGCTCCAGTTTCCGGTCGCCTGCAACAAACTGCTCATATACGGGCACATAATGCCGTGCCTCACCGTTTATCAGATTGAGTTCATTGAAATAATCCATAAAGATGCTGCGCATGGTCAGGTTGGGGAACGACATCTTAAAACTGTTTTTCAGGGTTGTCATACCCAAATAGTACAGGCTGATGGGATAGAACTGCTTTTCGAAGAACTTTTTCTTGTTAAACTTGCTACGCAAGTCGGGAACCGAATAAATCAACTCATCGTCCATCAAGAGCGCGTCCAGCATTTCCTGTGCGTTTTCCAACGTCTGGGTCAGGCGGCGGATCCAGCCAATATCGGTACGCAGGTTCTCATCAATCATTTCCTGGGGAATGCCGCCAGTCTCGGCGTAGTTCTTCAGGAAATAGCTCAATATGGTGGAATTGAACAAGGGACGGGCATCGGGCAAGAAGCGATAGCCGTCATAATTGCTGAGGACGAGTGTCCAGATTTCATCAAAGTTGTCTCCGCCATCGCCATATTTGCGCAGCACATAGCGCAGATAAGCGGCGACCTCATCGTGGTTGAATCCCAGCATTTCGACAAAGTTCGGCTTCAAGGTCAGTATTTCGGCTATGTTGTAACCGCTGGTCAGGTCGTCCATCGTCACCGGAAGCACGCCGGTACAGAAACAGGTGCGCACGCTTCCTTCGTCCACTCCCTTCTTGATGGTCTTGAAGAAACCGCGCAGGAAACTGTCGCCCGTGGTCACTTCTTCGTACAAAGGGTCTTTGAAAGCGGTGAGCAACTGGTTGGTGAAGTTGTCGTATTCATCAATCAGAATGTAAAGCTGGGGAAGCCCCCCCTGCCTTGATGCGCGTCATCACATCATCCAGCATGGAAGCCGCATTGCGGTCGTCGTTGAAGTTGAAATCGTCAAAATAGCGTGTTCTTGTTGCGCACCAGTTCATATATGGGACGGCAAGCCATATTATTGAAATTCCGCTCCAGCCCGGCAAGGTTATCGCTCATGACCATCACCGAGAAGTTGAAACGAAGTACCATGTATTGGTTGTGTTCGCCGGTGGGATGGCTGCCGATGTAAGTTCCCCCGTAGAGCGAACCGAACCTGCCTGCCTCATTGATATCGTAATAATAGGCCAATGTGGAGACCAACAGGCTTTTCCCGAAACGGCGGGGACGCAGGAACACCGGTGCCTTGTAGTGTTCCAGCTCAGGGATGAACCGAGTCTTGTCCACATAATAAATACATCTGTTTTTTTATTTCACTTTACACGTTCTCTATATCAGAGGCCGGGATAGGCCGGGTTATCATGAGGGACAATGGCTATACACTCCATCTCTATCAACCACGCCGGACGGCACACAGGGGCATGGACATAATGCAGGGGCACGCCGGGCATCTTGCCGGCCAGCAGCGGACGCACCACCGGATAGTCGGAAGCATCGCGCAGATAGACCGTAGCCTGAGCCAGGTCGCAAGCATGCGCGCCTCCCTCTTCCAGCAACTTCTCCACATTTTCCCACATGCGCAACGCCTGGCGCTCCACATCGCCCACATGCACCACTTTCCCTTCATGGTCTATGCTGGCAGTTCCGCTGATATACAATTGCTTGCGGTCGCCATATTCCACAGCTACTCCCCGTTCGAAGGCCACACCATAGACATGGGTGGGGCTCAAGTGGGTAAGCGCATGCAGATAACTCACCTGCTCCTCGCGAAGACCGCCCACCGCGTATGCATCCATCGATACCTTGACACGGGCCGAGGCTTGGCGTCCCTGAATGCCTGTACTGGCTATATAATGAGTCTCCGGGACCAGCCCCCAACGACCGAAGCAATCGTTGCGCGCCTTGACCATGCCTGCATAGTTCACATCGATATCGTACACATAGAGCCAGGTGCGCAGGCAATGCCGCGCCACATCCATGAAGTGGCGGCCCAGCTCCTCCTGGTAGGCCATGAACAGGCGCAAGGCCTGTTCCTCCGAATCGCCTTCCGGGACATACCGGCCGGTCCACCAATGATGGACATAGTGGCTGTCTGGCTCTCCCTTCTGAAGGTATAGCCAAAGGGCAACCTTGCTCCCGTCCAAAGGAGGCTGCTGGACAACGGACAACGCACAGGGGCTTCCCTCCTCTATCCGGTACAACACTTCAGACTGATTGACGGCATCGCTCAGGAAATAACGCTTCAGCACGGGACGGCTTCCGGACACTTCCTGTTCATTCATAAACAAACCGACCGCCGCCGACAGTTCTTCCAGCTGGCGGGAGTAGGGCAAAGAAGTATCGACCACATGAGCACAGGCATGTATCTCCTCCACTCCGCCACCCGTACCGAAAAAGGATACATCCAGGCGGACAGGATGCGAAGGGTAATCATATCTTTTTGTCTTCATAGTTTAAGCAATCTGATGGTATAGTTTCGGCAAATATACGGAATTAAAATGAAACATACCGAGCCGGGAATGGCAAGTTGAACAAATAATACCAATAGTTGACAAAATTATATTACCCCGTCCGCACGTTTTTTCCTACCTTTGCCCATAGATAAGAACCAGATGAAGAAAGAACCATGACAAGACACACTTACAGATACCTGCTTCCGGCGATGGCAATAAGCGCGACAGCCTGTTTCCTGTTTTTCCGCTATGCCTACCCATACCATCTCCTCCATCGGGAACAGATGCTCCTGTTCACCTACACAGCCGGACAATGGGCTGATTACTTCGTCCATCCTGCGCCCTTGGCCTGCCTGGGAGGCGATTTCCTGACCCAGTTCTTCCGGTTACCCGATGTGGGGGCAGCCATCGTTGCACTGGCCATGACACTGGCTGGAACATTAGTTTATTCCGCCTGCCGCAAATGGACAGGCAGTCGGACAGCCACCGCCGTAGCCCTCTTGGCCTTTGCATGGGAAAGTATGCGTTTCTGCCAAATCAGTTACCCGCTTTCGGGTACCGTTGCACTCATCGGCTCACTGGCGCTGTTCCTGTGGGTGGACCGACTAAAGGGAAAACGGATGTTCGCCATCGGAAGCATAGCCGGCATCCCGGTGTGTTACGCCCTGTTCGGTTACGGCATGTTTGTCTTCGCCTTGCTTGCCGTCCTTTCCGCCCTGACGCGGAAGAGACACCTGGCAGGAGCCTGCGGAATGGCAGCCGTAGCCCTGACCCTGCCCTACATGGCAGCCGGCACATACCTGATTATGCCCGCACAGGCGTATTCCTTTCCCGCCACTTCATGGTATGAAGCACCCGACTGGGAAGACGAACGCATATTGGGGCTGAACACCGAGGAGTATGCGGAGAACTTCGACAAGATAGGAGAACTAATCAACAAAGGCAACCCGGCAAACGCCGTATCCGTGTGCTATAACCTGGCAAACGCCATGCAGGGCAAACTGCCCGAAAGACTGATGGGCTACTACCAGCCGGCGGCACTGGGACTGTTCATGCCTGTGAACGAGAATTCCACCTACCTTTCCACCCAGCTGGCAGGCGAAGTGTGGTTCCAGCTGGGCGACATGACCCTGGCAGAACATGCCGCCATACTGAGCATGATATTCTCGCCACAGCACAAAAACGTGCGCATGGTGAAGCGGCTGGCGGAAATCAACCTGATAACCGGCGACGAAGAAGCGGCACGGAAATACCTGAGGATACTTTCGAAAACCTTGTTCTACAAGCAATGGGCGGAAGACCGCACGCCGGGAAAAGAAAGCGAAAAAGTGAAGCAATGGCTGGAACGGAAACGGGCCTGCCTGCCGGCAAAAGATACGTTGCGCCTCTCATCTACTGACGTAGCGAAATCGCTCCACCTTCTGCTGGAAGCCAACCCGGACAACCGAATGGCACGGGACTACCTGCTCTGCTTCGACCTACTGATGAAGGATCTTCCCGCCTTCCTGAAAGACTACGAACGATATCACACCGGAGCACCCGGAAGACTGTATGCCGAAGCGTTGCTGATACACCTGTACCAGAAACGGGCCACCGGCGAGGAGACCAAGGCACGGGGCATACACCCAGCCGTGATAAAGGACTTCAACGAATACAACCGGTTGCATGCGCAAGGACAAGGCAACCCGGCCGTGCTGGAAAACAAATTCGGCAGGACGTATTGGTTCTATTACCAGTTTGCACAATTCAACTAATGTATTGACCATGAACAAAAGTTATTTATTCCTTATCTGCCTGATGGCCGGCCTGACCGCCTGCACGCCCCGGCCCCAAAAGGTGACAAAGGTGACAGAAGCGGCACCTGTATGGCCCGATTACACCGACATCACTATACCTTATAATATAGCACCCCTGAACTTCATGATAGAAGGAGCGGAAGGAATGCAAGTCACAATCTGTGGAGACACCGACAGCCTGCAAGTATCGGGAAGGAACAAAGCCTGCTTCCCGACAAGCAAATGGAGGAAACTGCTACAGAAACAAAAAGGAAAGACTATGCGGGTACGCATCACGGCACGGATGGAAGGCAGGTGGCTGGCATACCCCGACATCCGGTGGCAGGTGGCGGAAGAGCACATAGACAGCTACCTGAGCTACCGCCTCATCGAACCGGGCTATGAAGTGTGGAACGAACTGCAACTGTGCGAAAGAAACCTGGAGAACTTCGACGAAAAGGTGATAGCCGACAACAGACTGACCGGAGGAAACTGCATGAACTGCCATACGTATGGAGGCCAAAGCGGGCAACTCTCGATGTTCCATCTGAGAGGGAAAGGCGGCGGAACCTTGCTCAACCGCAACGGAGAACTGCGCAAACTGAACCTGAAGAACGACTCGATGGTATCGGCTGCCGTCTATGGAGATTTCCACCCGTCGGGACGGTATGCCGTGTTCTCGTCCAACATCATCATACCTGCTTTCCACGCCCAAGGGAGCAAGAGGCTGGAAGTGTATGACACCGCATCGGACCTGACCGTGGCCGACCTGGAACAAAACCGGATGCTCCTTTCACCGCTCACCAGCAACAAGAAAGTGCTGGAGACTTTCCCCACGTTCTCGGCAGACGGCAAATGGATTTACTATTGTTCGGCACCACAGACGGCACTGCCGGACAGCATCGGCAAGTTGCGCTATTCGCTGTGCCGCATCGGCTTCGATACCAAAAGCGGGAAGTGGGGAGAACATGCCGACACCTTGTGGAACGCACGCACCCGAAAAGGTTCGGTATGCTTCCCTAAAGCATCACCCGACGGGAAATACCTGCTGCTGACCATAGCCGACTATGGCACCTTCCCTATCTGGCACCAGGAAACCGACCTGTATATGCTGGAGCTGGCTACGGGAACCATCGAGGCATGCAAGGAGGTGAACTCCGACCGCTCGGACACCTACCACAGCTGGTCGTCGAACAGCCGCTGGTTTGCCTTTGCCAGCAAGCGTGGCGATGGGCAATACGGGAAGCCTTATTTTGCCTATGTAGATAAAGAAGGCAAGGCACACAAACCATTCGTACTGCCACAGAAAGATCCGGAACATTATTTCTTCACATTCAAGTCGTATAACATTCCGGAACTGTCGGACAGCCCGCTGCCCTTCGATGCCATCAAGGTCAAGCAAGTATATGAACAGGTAGCGGCCGAACCGTTTAAATAATCATCTTGTTCTTACGGTAGTTGTCCCTGAACTCACGCGGAGTAAGCCCTTTCTTCTTCTTGAAGATACGGTTGAAATTGGACAAGTTATTGAAACCGCAGTCATACCCTATCTCGGCTATCGACAAGGAAGTGTCGATAAGAGCACGCGAAGCGGCCCCCACACGGATGTCGGTCAGGAAATCGACAAAGCTCTTTGAGGTATGCTGCTTGATCATGCGGCAGAAGGAAGCCTCACTCATGCTGACCAGGGCTGCCATATCGGCTAAACGGATTACTTCCGGATAGTGCCGGTTCAGGTATTCGGTAATCTTGTTCAGTTTGTCATTGCTGTATTCCTTGGAGGCCTTACTGGCGGCAAACTGCCCTGTAGATAATGAACGCATCCCCTTATCGACCGACAATTCGTGCAGAATCACAATCAGTTTGATCAATGAATAGAAGCTATCATTCTCGCACGACAAGGTTTTCAGCAACGGACGAACCTTGGCAATGGTCTCTCGGCTGAACGCCACTCCCTTGTACGCACGCTGGAAAAGCTGTCGGATGCTGATCATCTGATTCTTGTTCAGAAATGTATCGGAGAACAAATCCGGATGAAACTGGATGGTGATTTCGTGGATGTTCTGCGATGTATTGTTATGGTCCATCCAAGCATGTTCCAACTGGGGGTTGGCCACCAACACCAGTTCTTCTTCCTCTATCTCTTCGATTGAGTCGCCCACAATACGTTGGGCACCTTTAGCATTTTCAATATAGTTCAATTCATACTCCGGATGGATATGAATGGGGAAGTTGAAGTTGGACTTCTGTCGCTCTATCAGAATAAAACAGTCCTTGGACGATAAAGGAGATACCTCCTTAAGCAATTTAACCTGTATCATGTCGTGATTTTTATTCGTTGCATATCCATACTGATTCCCTCTATCTTTTTTCTCCTATTTCAGACAGGCCTTCATCGCTTTTATCACCGCTGAGCCAAAGCCTTCATGATCCAACTCGTTAACTCCCTTGATAGTCATACCGCCAGGAGTACATACCTTGTCTATCTCTACACTGGGATGGGTATCGCCGTTCAATATCAACGAAGCGGCTCCTTTTACCGACTGTGCCACCATCTTTTGTGCGTCTTTCGGGTAAATGCCCAATTCGATACCTGCCTGCATAGCTGCCTGGATATATTTCAGCACGTAGGCAATGCCACACGAAGTCAAGGCTGTAGTAGCAGCCATCTGGCTTTCGGGAATCAGTATAGCCATTCCCAATTCATTAAAGAGATCGAGCATCAGCCTCTCTTGTTCCTTGTCGGCATTCCGGGAAGACAACAAAGTCATACTCTCCAGCTGAGAAATGGCTGTATTAGGGATCAGGCGAAAAAGGGTCTGTTCCGGCCCCACACTCTTCACCAACTGTTCAAAGGTGACACTGGCCGCCACAGAAGCCACAATCTGCCGAAGATCCAGACGAAGTGCACCCAATACCTGATCCACCAACCATGGTTTCACGGCCAGTATCACAATATCGGCATTCTTTACCGCTACGGAATTGTCTGTCGTCACGTTCATTTCCGGATAGTCTGCCTGTAGGGCATCCAGTTTACCGGTAGATGGATTGGACACTATAATATCAGCGGCCCGAACTAAAGTTCCTTGGGCAAGCCCACGTGCAATGGCCCCTCCCATGTTTCCCGCACCAATAATTGCTATTTTCATATATTAAATCTTAAATACAATACTCACAAAAGTATATAAAATTTGCGAGACTTCATCGCTGTGGAAAAAAGAAACAGAAGTTTCTTCAAAAGCAAAGTCTTATCGGGGAGAACCGCACCGGTTCCTCCCGACAAGACTTTGTATCGCTATATAGATTGCTATTTCGGAACTTACCGTTTATGACAATACGCTACGGAAACGCTTGATGAACTCATCCGCTTCGGCCATTGTGAGACACAAAGGAGGAAGCAAACGAATGACATGAGTACCACTGACACCGGTAAACACATGTTGTTCGAACAACAGACGCTGACGCAACTCCTTAACCGGCTCGGCAAACTCCATACCGATCATCAGACCTTCTCCGCGTATCTCTTTGATTTGCGAAAACTGCTTCAACTCCTTCAGCAGATGGGCGCCCACGCGAGCCGCATTCTCTACCAAGCCCTCGTTCTTCATCACATCGAGCACCGCAATAGCAGCCGCACAAGCCAAATGGTTACCGCCAAACGTAGTTCCCAGCTGGCCATACACCGGCCTAAACTTCGGACTGATCAGTACACCGGCCATCGGGAAACCGTTTCCAATGCCTTTGGCCACCGTGATCAGGTCGGGACGGATACCGGCATACTGATGGGCAAAGAATTTGCCACTACGCCCATAACCTGATTGAATTTCATCCAGCACAAGAATCGTATCCGTTTCTTCACAAGCCTTGCTCAATTCCTTCAGAAAATCCGCTTCGGGAACCTGAATGCCTCCTACTCCCTGGATGCCTTCGATAATCACCGCGCAGACATCGCCTTTAGCCAGTTCCGCCCTAACGGCTTCGATGTCGTTCAAGGGCAGATAAGTCACATGACCGTTATTATTGATCGGAGCAATGATTTTCGGGTTATGGGTCACTTCCACTGCCAACGAAGTGCGGCCATGAAACGCCTTGTTGAAAGAAAGCACACGCCTGCGACCATTATAAAATGAAGCCAGCTTCAGCGCGTTCTCATTTGCCTCGGCCCCACTGTTGATCAGGAACAACTGGTAGTCGTCATAGCCTGAAAGCTCGCCCAGCCGGTCGGCCACCTGCTGTTGCAGTTTGTTTATCACCGAGTTGGAATAAAATCCCAGCTGTGCCACTTGGCTGTTTATCATCTTCACATAGTGAGGGTGTGCATGCCCGATGGAGATAACTGCATGACCACCATATAAATCAAGGTATTCCGTACCTTTATCATCCCACACATGGCAACCTTTCCCTTTGACAATGTTGATGTCAAAAAGAGGATATACATCGAATAATTTCATAAGTTCTTCTTTCATTAAAAGGCAGACGGTTTCAACATCAGTCCTACGGTTTCCTCCAGATTGAACATAAGGTTCATGTTATGAACCGCCTGTCCGCTGGCCCCTTTCAACAAGTTGTCGATGCAAGAGATGACCAGCAGCTTGTCACCATGTTTCTCCAGATGAATCAGGCACTTGTTGGTATTCACCACCTGCTTCAGGTCTATATTTTTATCTACAATATGAACAAACGAATCCTCGGCATAATAGTCCCGGTATATCTTGACCAACTCTGCCAACTCTACCTTACACCGAACCACCAACGTGGCAAAGATACCACGCGGAAAATCTCCCCGATAAGGAATGAAGTCAATCTCCGCATTGAAACTATTCTGTAACTGCTTCAGCGATTGCTTGATTTCGGGAACATGCTGATGGGTGAACGGTTTATAAACGCTCATATTATTGTTGCGCCAGCTGAAATGGCTGGTGGCACTTGGTTTCACTCCTGCTCCCGTACTTCCGGTAATGGCATTCACCATCACATCGTCATTCAACAACAAATGCTTGGCCAGCGGCAGCAAGCCCAACTGTATGCAAGTGGCAAAACAGCCCGGATTGGCCACATGCTTGCTATGACAAATAGCACGGCGGTTCAGTTCCGGCAAACCATAAATAAAATCATGGTCATCGCTCTTGATACGATAATCCATGCTGAGATCGATGATTTTCAAGTTCTCGGGCACATTGTGGCTTTCCATGAACTTCTTCGTATCACCATGAGCAGTACAGAAGAACAACACATCAATCTCATCCAAAGGAAGCGCATCGGTAAATACCAATTCCGTCTCGCCATAGAGTCCTTCATGCACATCGGTTATCTTGTTGCCAGCATTGCTGCTACTATTCACAAACTTTATGTCCACATCGGGATGGTTGATCAGCAGGCGAATCAATTCGCCTGCCGTATAACCTGCCCCACCTATAATTCCTACTTTAATCATATTAATCAGATTTCTTCGTCTTTGTGGTTGCTGTAATAAACGCGCAAAGGTGTAGAAGTCACCTTAATAAAGCCTTTGGCATCTTCAGCCGTCCAGCCTTTCTGCATTTCTCCATATTCGCCAAACTTGGTTTTTACCAGGTCGTCTTCCGATTCGACGCCGACAGTAGAGAATGAAAGCGGGCGGAGTTCCAGTATAGCCGTACCGTTCACATTACGCTGAGATTCCTGCAACATCGCCTCTATATCACGCATGACCGGTTCCAGATACTGGCTCTCGTGCAAAAACATTCCATACCAGTTGGCCACCTGATCCTTCCAGTATTGCTGCCATTTGCTCAGGGTATATTTCTCCAAAAAACGGTGGGCACCAATAATCAACATCGGAGCTGCTGCCTCGAAACCTACACGGCCCTTGATGCCGATAATGGTGTCACCCACGTGCATATCGCGGCCGATGCCATACGCTGCACCGATTTCCTCCACCTTCTGAATGGCCTTTATCGGATCGTCAAACTTCTCGTCATTGACCGCCTTCAACTCTCCTTTCTCAAAAGTAAGGCGGAGCTGCTCGCTTCCTGTCTTGGTCACTTGCTTCAGATAAGCGCTTTCGGGCAAGCCCTGTGCCGAGTCTAAAATCTCACCGCCACAAATTG
The DNA here is from genome assembly GCA_947173895.1 of uncultured Bacteroides sp. Taxonomy (GTDB): domain Bacteria; phylum Bacteroidota; class Bacteroidia; order Bacteroidales; family Bacteroidaceae; genus Phocaeicola. Next base: position 10,825 of record CAMWGU010000029.1, read on the forward strand.
AGGTTCCCCAAAGTCCTACATTATACGAATATTTCAGTTTGGTGAAGTCTGCTGCAAACCCATGCTCGTTCAGATAATCAATTTCCTGCTGACGGCTCAATGTCATGTCGCGAGTCAAGGTAATGATTTCAACTCCCGGAGCCAGTACAAGGAAAGTCATATCGAAACGAATCTGGTCATTGCCGGCACCAGTAGATCCGTGCGCAATAGCATCTGCACCTATTTCGTTGGCATAACGTGCAATAGCCAGTGCCTGAAAGATACGTTCGGAACTTACTGAAATAGGATAGGTCCCGTTACGGAGCACGTTACCAAACACCATGTATTTCAAACTCTTTTCATAATATTCCCGTGTCACGTCCAATGTGACATATTTCACAGCACCCAGCTTGTAAGCATTCTCTTCGTTCTGTTTCAGCTGTTCCTGGCTGAAACCACCCGTGTTAGCACATGCCGCATATACTTCATATCCTTTCTCCTTAGCTAGATACATGACAGTGAAAGAGGTATCAAGACCTCCACTGAATGCGACTACTACTTTTTTCTTTTTTTCTTCCATAATGGTATGTTTTTATTGTCTTTTCTTTAAATCGTATCATCCTCATGCAAAGCCGGATCATAAAGCATCGCCGTACAAATACAGAATTTACGGTTCTTCGCTACCAGGATATCATGGTTGGTACAGCCGGTACAACCTTTCCAAAAAGCCTCATCGTCGGTCAGTTCGTTGAAGGTAACAGGCACATAGCCCAGTTCTGTGTTCATCTTCATCACCGCCGCACCGCTGGTGAGACTGAATATTTTTGCCTTAGGCCAGCGCAAACGGGCCAAGCGGAATGAAGCGGCCTTTATGCGTTTGGCAAGTCCCATTCCCCGATAATTAGGATGTACAATCAATCCTGAAGTCGCCACATATTGCTTGTTTCCCCACGATTCTATGTAAGTAAAACCAGCAAAATCTTCTCCACATAAAGCAATAATCGCTTTTCCTTCTTTCATTTTTGTAGCCACATACTCATGTGTACGTTCTGCGATGCCCGTTCCGCGAACCTTAGCTGCTTCCCTGATGGTATCTAAAATCTTATCAACATAAACTTCATGTGAGGCATCAGCCACCATCACATCTACTTGTTTAGCATCCATTTTTCCTTTTCCTCTATATTATTTTATTGTATATTTGGTATAATCAGCGAAAGTGCGTTCTTCACCTCCGCCCTTGTACAGCCTTCACGAACGACAAGCATGATAGTGTCATCGCCGGCTATGGTTCCCAATATCTCGTCAAAATTATGATTGTCAATATCATAAGCCAGGCTGCTTGCATATCCGGGACGGGTCTTGACAACGGCCAGATTGGACGAAAATTCAATGGAGATAAACCCATTATGCATCAGCATATCAGCCGCCGAATGTTGTTCGGTCATGCGTTTATACATCGTATTGTTAGGTAATACATATACATAATTTCCGTTCATACTGGCTGCTTTTGCCACCTTGAGCTGTTTTAAGTCGCGAGACAGAGTGGCCTGAGTCAATTGAAATCCTTCTCCGATCAATTCCTGCAACAATTCTTCCTGACTACCTATTTCCTTACTCGAGATAATAATCTTTATAGCGTCAAGTCTGCTATTTTTGCTCTTCATACTGCATAATTATTCTAATCCAACGGCAAATTTACGCATTATTCGGGAATATAGATGCATAAAACGGAATATTTTTATCCTTTTATGCAAAACTATCTCTCGTGTTGGAAGCGTCTTACATGGAGTTCCGAAGCGAAACGAAACAGGCGAATAACATGTTCTATAACACGAATAGCCGAATCAAACAGTTATAATATCAAAAAAATAAGGAAGACTTCCAAGGAATAAACTATTTTTGCATCACTATTAATCCTTAATATCAAAAAAAGAACAAAGGCATGGAACACACTTATTTCTTTGCAGTAGACCTAGGAGCTACTAGTGGGCGTACCATTTTAGGGTGCCTGGGAGATGGTAAATTGGAGTTAAAGGAACTGACCCGTTTCCCTAACCATATCATAGAAACTGGAGGACATTGTTATTGGGACATTTATGCCCTGTATAATGAAATTATCAGGGGACTGAAAGTTGTTGCCAAAGAGAAACTACCCATTCGGTCCATCGGTATAGATACTTGGGGAGTGGACTTCGTACTAGTGGGAAAAGACGGAGAGCTGCTACGCAATCCTTACTGCTACCGCGACCCGCACACCGTAGGTGCTCCCGAGGAATTTTTCACTCACATCCCGCGTGAACGGGTATACGAACTTACGGGTATCCAGATTATGAACTTCAATTCTCTGTTCCAGTTGTCCACCCTTCGCCGAAACCACTGCTCGGCCCTGGAAGCGGCAGACAAGATATTGTTTATGCCAGACGCACTGAGCTATATGCTGACCGACAACATGGTGACGGAATATACCATCGCTTCGACATCACAAATGATGAACCCGCGCACCAAACGCTTTGAGAAGGAATTGCTTGATGTGGCCCACATCAAGGAAGAGCAATTCGGAAGGTTCGTCTTCCCAGGAGAGCAAGTAGGAGTGCTGACCGAAGAAGTGCAGAAAATCACAGGACTGGGAGCAATTCCCGTTATTGCCGTGGCCGGACATGATACCGGATCGGCCGTAGCCGCCGTACCGGCACAAAATGAAAGATTTGCCTACCTGAGTTCAGGCACCTGGAGCCTGATGGGCATCGAAGTAAAAGAAGCTATTATAAATAAGGAAAGCTTTGAACAAAACTTCACCAACGAGGGCGGAGTGGGAGGAACTACCCGGTTCTTGAAAAACATCTGCGGCATGTGGCTGCTGGAACGTTGCCGCAAAGAATGGGAAGCAACCCACAGCTATTCGTATGCCGAACTGATTGATGCTGCACTGGCTGCACCGGCTTTCAAAAGTATCATCAACCCCGACTCGCCCTGTTTTGCCAATCCGGCTTCCATGATTCAAGCCATCGGCCATTATTGCACGAAAACAAACCAACCTGTGCCCCAAACCTATGGCGAAATCACACGCTGCATATTCGAAAGCCTTGCCCTGCGCTACAAACAAGTATTTGGTTTTCTGCAACAAATAGCCCCGTTCCCTATCGAAAGACTGCACATCATCGGCGGCGGATCGCGCAACAACCTGTTGAGCCAGTTTACCTGTAACGCCGTAGGAGTGCCCGTTGTGGCCGGTCCCAGTGAAGGAACAGCCATCGGCAACATCATGCTACAGGCCAAGGCCAGCGGACTGGTCAACGACATCGCCACCATGCGCCGGCTCATCAGCACCTCCATAGAGACCGCTTCGTTCGAGCCCCAGGACGCCGAGCTATGGCAAGAAGCCTACCAGAAGTATTTGGCCCTTTACAGAGAAGACATTTGACAGGGGAACCACAGTTATTCAGTCGAAACATTGACAATCAAGCCAATAACCCAGCAAGCGGGGAAGACGATATGCGCCCAAACAGAGGACGTAAAAACGCTTCTCCCGCCATGCTTGTATGGGAGAAAAGAGTGGTCGTTTCACACATTCAACCATGGCTTTTTACACGTACGTACGTGTAGGCTTACACATACGTATGTGTAGAGCTACACATACGGCCGCAAAGGTTCACACGTACGTACGTGTTTTTCGACATGATAATTTCCACCTTTTCTCACGTTTTTTCCCATCTATTTTAAAAAGAATTGCTATATTTGTAGCCACCTGTCATTCGGTATAAGACGAGACAGGAAACAAAACCTAATGAACAATCTAATATAAAAACTGAAGATATGAAATCAATCTTAGACAATCGTCCGGAACTGGCCAAGGAAGTAAACAAAGTAGCCGAAGTTGCCGGATACCTGTGGCAAAAAGGATGGGCTGAACGTAACGGAGGCAATATCACTGTCAACATCACGGAATACGTAGACGATGAAATCAGACAGATGCCCGCCATCAGCGAAGTAAAACAAATAGGCATGACGCTACCTCACCTGAAAGGTTGCTATTTTTATTGCAAAGGAACCAATATGCGCATGCGCGACCTGGCGCGCTGGCCCATGGACAACGGCTCCGTCATCCGTATTCTGGACGACTGTGCAAGCTATGTCATCATTGCCGACAAACCGGTACAGCCCACATCGGAAGTACCTTCACACCTGAGTGTACACAACTATCTGATCAGTATCGGTTCGCCCTATAAAGCATCGGTACACACGCACCCCATCGAACTGGTTGCTCTGTCGCACAACAAGAAGTTCATGGAAAAAGACGTGGCTACCAACCTTCTGTGGAGCATGATTCCCGAAACAAAAGCCTTCTGTCCGCGCGGACTGGGCATGATTCCTTATCAGCTGCCCAGCTCGATAGAACTGGCCGACGCAACCATAAAAGAACTAGCAGACTACGATGTGGTGATGTGGGAAAAACATGGCATCTTTGCCGTAGACCGCGACGTGATGGCTGCATTCGACCAAATCGACGTGCTGAACAAATCGGCATTGATTTACATTGCCGCCAAGAACATGGGCTTCGAGCCTGACGGCATGACCCAAGAACAAATGAAAGAAATGAGTGTGGCTTTTAATCTGCCTAAATAACTTTTATAATCGCCTTCGCACAGAAGAGATTATAAAGAATATGTCAAAACCCTGATACAGTCACGATCATTCCGATTCTTCATCGGTCCGCTTCATCCCTCCGACAGGGAAGAAGCAGGCTGAGACAACCGGAATAATCTCAATGACAAATCGCCGGGTTTTGGCATATTTTTATATCAGAATGACATGAATAAAGTAATGACTCTTTTATCGGTGATCGTATTAACCGTCATAACATCACCGATATACGCACAATCAGAATTCTACGTCTCCACCACGGGCAGCAATACCGGAGACGGAAGCATCCGCAATCCATTGAAAGACCTCCCTACTGCTTTGGAAAAAGCACGGATGGAAAAAGGAGATGTGACCATTTACATCCGAGATGGGAAATACATGCTTCAAAAACCTGTCGTATTCACTCCCCAAGATGGAAACGACCAACGCCGGCTGACAGTAAAAGCTTATCCCGGAGAAAAAGTTGTCCTTACAGGAGGAATCCCCTTGTCACTGACCTGGGAACCCTACAAGAAAGGAATCATGAAAGCTCGGATAGAAGGAAATCCGGTGATGGACATGCTGGTTGTCAACGGACAAATACGCCACATGGCGCGTTATCCGAACTTTGACGAAAAAGCAATTCGGTTCAACGGTACCTCCGCACAAGCAACAGCTCCAGCACGGGTTAAAAAATGGAAAAGCCCGGCAGGAGGATATGTACACGCCATGCACAACAGCGACTGGGGCGACTTTCATTACCGCATCACCGGAAAAGATTCGAAAGGAAACCTGAACATGGAAGGCGGATGGCAAAACAACCGCCAGTCCGGACTTCATCCTGACAACCGGATGGTGGAGAATATCTTTGAAGAGCTGGATGCACCGGGCGAATGGTATTATGCTGCCAACGAACATACATTATATTATTATCCGATAGAAGGCGAGGAAGTGTCTGAAGCGCTTTTCGAATCGCCCCAACTTAAACATCTGATTGAATTGCGGGGAACGGAAGAACATCCGGTGAAGAATATCATCCTGGAAGGATTGGAACTGACCCAGACCCGACGCACATTCATGGAAGCCTACGAGCCTTTGCTCCGCTCGGACTGGACCATCTATCGGGGAGCCGCCGTCTTTTTTGAAGGGACAGAACACTGTACGTTGCGCAACTCCAACCTGCACAATCTGGGAGGAAATGCTGTCTTCTTCTCCAACTACAATCGGCATTCGGAAGTATCCGGCTCTCATTTCACCCAAATCGGAGCCAGTGCTATCTGCTTTGTGGGCGACCCGAAAGCAGTCCGGTCGCCCAGCTTCGAATATGGCGAATATGTTCCCTACGAACAATTGGAACATACCAAAGGTCCGGTCGGCAATAATTATCCGGCCCAATGCTTGGTATATGACAACCTGATCCACTCCATCGGCCTGTTCGAGAAACAAATTACCGGAGTAGAAATATCCATGGCACAAGCCATCACCGTGAGCCACAACAGCATCTACGACACTCCCCGTGCCGGAATCAATATCAGCGAAGGCACATGGGGCGGCCACATCCTGGAATTCAACGATGTTTTCGATACAGTAAAAGAAACAGGAGACCACGGTTCTTTCAACTCATGGGGACGAGACCGCTACTGGCATCCGGATTATGGCACTATGGAATCTATCGTAGACAAAGACCGGGCACTGATTCTGGCAGATGCCGTCCAGACAACCGTGATCAGAAACAACCGCTTCCGCTGCGACCGGGGCTGGGACATCGACCTGGACGACGGTTCCAGCAATTACCATATATACAATAATCTCTGCCTCAACGGTGGAATCAAGCTACGGGAAGGCTTTTACCGGATTGTAGAAAACAACATCATGATAAACAACTCGTTCCATCCGCACGTATGGTTCAACGGAAGCGGCGATGTATTTACACGCAACATCGTGATGACAGCCTATCAACCCATCGGCATACGTGAATGGGGCCTGATGGTGGACTACAACATTTTCACCGACAGCCTTTCGTATGCCGCCGCCCGGCAGAACCATACCGACGAACACTCCATCGTAGCTGCCGCCGAGTTTCGCAATCCGTCGAACGGAGATTTCACCGTTGCCGACGATTCCGATATCATAACCCGAGGCGGCTTCCACAATTTCGCCATGGACCAGTTCGGAGTAGTCTCTCCCAACCTGAAAGCCATCGCTCATACGCCAGAGATGCCTGCACCCATCCTCCTGTCTAGCCGGAAGGAAAACAGTGTGATCCACTGGAACGGGATTGCAATCAAGAATCTACAGACACTGGGCGAACGCTCGGCAACGGGTATGGACTCTGAGCGGGGAGTCTATGTCATATCTGTCAGTACATTAGGAAGCGAGCTACGAGACTATATCCACCCCAACGACGTGATTTTAAAAATAGAAAACATTTCGGTTGACAACCTGGATGACATGCAGAAAGCACTCCGGGAGGCGGACAAATCGAAAGACGTCAAATTCGTCATTTTCCGTACACAAAAGGAAAACATGATAGTAATCCCCGGCAAACTAATAGAATAAAGGTGTTTGCCAAAAGAATGGTTTGCCCCTCTACATAGACGGCAAACCATTCTTTTTTTAGACAACCGGTCTGTGCACCGCAACAGATTCGTCGTAAAACACATACGTATAGCCTCATACGTACGTGCAGAGGACATCATCTCCTCACGATCCTTTCAGCCACGCTGTTCGGGTCCCTTCACATCTACCTTCAGCAGTTTCAGCCATGCTGCTTTTGTTCGCCAATAAAGGGAGGATAAAAGGCCACGACGGAGTGCCCTTTCACTGACAGAATCAAAGGCATCGCATACCCCTGTACCCCTTATTTTATCAAAAGATAAACGCTTCCTGTCAACTCTAATCTACATTAATATTGCTATCTTTGCCACATTACAAGATTACCTTATAAACAGAACCAGAAGATTTATGAAAAATTTAGTAAAAGCCATAGCATATGGAGGCATGATATCAACCCTCTTCACCACACCGATAGCAGCCCAACAGAAAATGAATGAAATGTGGGGAAGCGGACAACAGGCCAAAGAAATAAGTAAAACGGGAGAACGAGGACATCTTTTCGAATGGGGAAACTACGCCATGTTCATCCATTGGGGACTATATTCACAATTAGCGAATGTCTGGAACGGAAAAACCTATTACGGCATAGGTGAATGGATGATGGACGTAAATATGGGAAACGCGGACAAAAACGAATACAAAGCTGTGGCACGTTCGTTCAACCCGCAAGATTTCGATGCCATGAAGATTGCCCGATTAGCCAAAGACGCCGGAATGAAATATATCATCATCACCAGCAAACATCATGACGGATTTGCTATGTACCACTCACAATGTAACAAATTCAACATCGTAGACAGCACTCCATTCGCACGCGACCCGATGAAAGAGTTGTCCGAAGCATGCAAGCAACTCGGGCTAGGATTCGGTTTTTACTATTCACACAACCAAGACTGGACCACCCCCGGAGCATCAGGGGCGGCCAAAGTAGATGCTGAAGGAAACCCCAAGACATTCGACGATTATTTTCACGAAAAATGCTTGCCGCAAGTAGAAGAAATCACACGCAACTACGGCGACATCGAATTAATCTGGTTCGACACGCCGGGAGGCATTCCACAGAAATATGCAGAAAAGCTGGTGGAAGTAGTCCACCGGAACCAACCCCGCGCACTCGTATCAGGCCGTATCGGATATAACCTGGGCGATTATCAGACACTGGGCGACATGGAAGTACCACTGGAAAACATCAACGGGCTTTGGGAAAGCGTGGACGTGACCAACGATGCCTGGGGATATGCCTGGTATGACCAAAACTGGAAATCGCCAAAACAAATCCTGGAATACCTGATATCCACCATCGCACGTGGCGGTACTTATATGTTGAATATCGGTCCGGACGGAATGGGAAATGTCCCGGAGTTTGTATCGAACACTTTACGTACATCCGGCAAATGGATTGCCCGTTACCCACAAGTGATTTATGGTGCCGAAGTCTCTCCCTGGAAACACCGTCTGCCTTGGGGAGACGTAGTCCGGCAAGGAAACAAACTGTATCTGGCCGTATATAAATGGCCTGCCTCAGGCAAGCTTTATTTACCGGGACTTCAAACCGAAATTGCTTCGGCCGCCCTATATAACGGAACAAAGACACAACGCATCAAAGTAGCACAAGAAGGTAGCTGGACCGAGTTGCAGGTGCCTTTCCGCAAGCCGGAGCCTTTGGTCAGCGTCATCGAACTGACCATGAAAGGAAACGAAATAACGGTAGATAACACCCAGGCACTCGACCCGGAACTAGGGACGGCAGAACTGTCTGTGAAATTTGCAGAAGCCAAAGATTGCCACATGTATAAATCAAGCTGGATGGAAAAGTTCGGAGAATGGAAACACGTATATTGTGTAAGCGACCTGAACCGTGGCGGCCAAATCACCTGGACGGTCGATGTAAAAGATCCCGGTACATATCAAGTAGCACTCACCGTCAGGGGCAACGGCCGGGAAGTATGGAAAGTGGAAACCGACGAAGGACATGCTGCCCAGAACCAGCAAAGCGCCTCATCCATCTTCTGTAAAAGACCCATAGGCTGGATACGTTTTGACAAACCGGGCAGACACACCCTGACAGTCCGCATGCCCGAAGGAGGGAAACAGGCCGATTTGTCGTCCATTTCAATGACTCCGGTTTATTTTGAATAAACATAACTTAAAATCCTATTATTTATCATTTAAACAAAAAGAACACATGAAAAAACGATTACTCATTTATTTCCTGGCCGCTTGGACAATCCAAAGCATCTACGGGCAGAAACTGATATTACCCGTCCCCTCTACCACCCCCAACAAAGCACAACAGCAACAGATTGCACGGAAATATGGCATGTTCATCCATTTCGGCATCAACACATTCCATGATGAGGAATGGACGGACGGCTCCAAACCGGCCTCTTCCTACCGCCCGACCCAGATAGATGCAGAGCAATGGGTAAAAACCGCCAAAGACGCCGGCATGAAATATATCATCCTGATAACCAAACACCACGACGGATTCTGCCTATGGGACAGCAAATATACGGAATATGATGTAGCCAACTCGGGCAACAAGACCAATGTGGTGGAAGCAGTGGCCAAAGCCTGCAAAAAACACGGCATCGGGCTGGGGCTTTATTACTCGCTATGGGACAGGAAGGTTAATGGAGACGTGGCAGACCAAAGCCAAGACGCCGCCTATAACGAATACATGATTAAACAATTAAAAGAACTAATCGGCATCGCACAGAAGCATACGCATATCGTCGAATTTTGGTTTGACGGCGGATGGGTGAAACAGAACTACCGCTGGCCGGTCATGGACATCTACCAGACCATCAAATCCAAGGAACCCAACTGCCAGGTCGGAATCAATTGGACCATCGGTCTACCCGAGAACGCAGATGCGCACCCTGTTCTTCCCGACAAGCAAAAAGCCGGATTCCCTATCCGCTACTTCCCCAGCGATTTCAGATTAGGAGACCCCCATCTGCCTGCCGACAACGATCCGAAGACATTCACCCACGACGGAAAAGACTATTATATGCCTTGGGAATCGACCGTCTGCATCAGCGAACGCTGGTTCTATAACACCAAAGACAGCAAATTCAAGTCGGTAGATGAACTGGAGAAACTTTACAAACAATGCACAAAAAATGATAATATCCTGATACTGAATTGCCCTCCCAACAGAGACGGACAAATAAGGACAGAAGACATCAACCTGCTTAAAGCATTGCGCACACGGCTAGGACTCTAAACAAACCTTTCCTATCTCATACGTTGCCCAGCTGCTTTGCCCGATATTCCTTGGGCGAGCACTGGGCTATTTTAATGAACAGGCGGGTTATACGTAGAGGCCGGTCATGTAAAAATGCAAAAACATGCCATACTTCTGTTCAATCATGGCTTGCTGTCCCTTGGATGGCCGCAGTGCCTGCTTTTGTGAACCAGAACAAGCATAAAGACATAACTCCCAAACAAAATGCACCAACCGCCTTACAATTTCTTTTCTTACGGAAACTTGCCTACAAACAGAAGTCACCTTCCGCCATCCGGCCGCTCCTTCCTCCCTCTTTCTGTCCATCGGCCATGAATGCCCCATAGAAAGCCCGGAAAGGGCATAGACAGTTAAAATAAAAAGCCGTATATTTGCCGATATGTATGCCTGCATCCAAAAACACACGAGCTTCTGCTCCTCTAACCGGATGCCGTACATTCCAGACTGAGAATAAACAACGATAAAGACAATGAATAAAGAAGGAATGAAAAAAATAACAATCAACCTAGCTACTGTGACGGCCTTTTGTTTTGCCGTCGCATCCCCTACCTTGGTAAACAGCAGTTGCGCCACCCCGAAAGCGGAACAGGCAGACACCCTCCACATAGCCGCAGGCACAAGCCTTCCATACAGCAACCCGGAAGTGCCCGACAGCATCGAATTCTGCGGAAAGATGATAGACTTGAGCCGCTTCGACCGCCACGAACGCATGGACCGCGAACTGCTGGCATTCACCTACATGCACAGCACTTCGCTGCAAATGCTGAAAAAAGCCAACCGTTACTTTCCTGTCGTAGAACCTATATTGAAAGAAAACGGAATACCCGACGATTTCAAATACCTGATGGTGATAGAGAGCAACCTGAACCCTACCGCACGTTCTTCGGCCGGAGCCGCCGGCCTGTGGCAGTTCATGCAAGGCACAGGACGTGACTACGGACTGGAGGTAAACGCCAATGTGGACGAACGCTATCATATCGAGAAAGCCACCCGTGCCGCCTGCCGTTATCTGAAAGACGCGTATGCAAAATATCAGGATTGGGTAGCCGTTGCCGCCTCGTACAATGCCGGGCAGGCACGCATTGCCAGCCAGCTTGCCAAACAATACGTGGACGATTCATTAGACCTGCAACTGGTGGAAGAAACCGCCCGATATGTCTATCGCATTTTGGCCGCCAAGCAATTGTTCAATGATCCTGCCGCTTTCGGTTTTCGCCTGCGGGCATCCGATTTATATCCACCCATCCCTTATACGGAAATCACTGTGACAAAAAGCATCAATGATTTATCTAGCTTTGCACGCAGCCAAGGAATCACCTTAGCCTTATTGAAAAACATGAATCCATGGCTACGGGAGACATCCCTGTCCAACCAAAGCGGACGAACATACGTGCTGAAAATTCCCACCCGAGAAGGAATGACATACAATCCGAGAAACACAATTCCTCATGATAAACGTTGGGTTGTGGAATAACATTTCATATCCCCTCGAAGCTCATTCATACGTGTTTTTTTCATGTCACAAAGCTAAAAAAAACACCCGTTCTGAAGCACCGAAAAACACGTACGTACGTGTGAGCCTTCGCGGCCGTATGTGTAGACCTACACGTACGTATGTGTGAGCCCACACGTACGTACGTGTTTTTGGCCGTGTCCACAGGCATAATGACAGACGCTTCATGTCCACCACCAAACGGACGGAAAAAGCACTGCACAGAGCCCGATAAGCCAAATGGAAAAGCAGCGGCCTCGAATGCAAATTATTCTCCGTTCCATTTTCATTTTTCAATAATAAAGTCTAATTTTGCAGTAATTAACGGTCAGCGACACATACGATGTAAGAATTTGAGCATTTCTATATTACTTGGTATTCACGTGCCACACACTTTGCATACGACTATGTATTGTCTGCAAGTGATGCCGAAAATATTGTTCAAGACGTTTTTCTTCATTTATATGAGCGGCGCGAATTACTGGAAACCTACACCAATCTGACAGCCTACCTATTCACATCCATCAAAAACAAATGCCTGGACCACTTACGCAAAAAGGTAGCCGAACAAGAAGCTATCAATGAATTGCAAAGTGAACTCGGTATGACCCTACAACTGAAATACGATTCTTTGGAAATCTTAAACACCAGCTTTCCCGACGAAAACGATATAAAAGCATTGTTGGACAAAAGCCTGCAAAAGCTGCCGGAACGTTGCCGCACCATCTTCATCATGAGTAAATTAGAAGGCAAAAAGCAAAAACAGATAGCCGAAGAATTGCACCTATCCCTCCACACAATAGAATCGCAAATGGGCATTGCCTATAAAAAACTACGCGAGGAATTGAAAGATTGCCTGCCATTGCTATGCTTTTTATTCGCCTTATCATAAGTTTTTCACTTTCTTTTAGCGGATTGTTCCATCTGCTTCGTTTACTATGCAAAACAGAAAAGAAATGGACGAACGTATTATCAAATATTATGCAGGCGAACTCACCCGAGAAGAAAGAAAAGCTTTGCTACAAGAAGCATTCTCTCATCCGGAACTGAAAAAGGAGATGATGGACTACCAACATCTTCAGTCGCTAGTTCATCTGCATCCTTCACAAAAAGACGAACAATATGGCAAAAAAAGCCTAGACCGCTTTATGCAGGCGCAACGAATGGAGAAAAGAAAAAAGCAAATATTCATTGTCCTGCAATATGCTGCCTGTTTCCTAATCGGCATATTATCCACCTGGTGGATAAACAACTCGCTATCATCCACTGATGAAACACCAATAACCACCCAAGAACTATCAGTCCCTGCCGGACAACGTGCCCATATCACTTTGCCGGACGGAAGCCAAGTATGGGTCAATGCAGGTTCTACCATCCGCTATCCGTCTGTCTTCAAAGGGGAACGCCGTATTACACTCCATGGAGAGGCTTTCTTCGAAGTAAACAAAGGTGAGACACCATTCATAGTCTCGACAGGAAAGTTGGACATCAAAGCTCTTGGAACCCAATTCAATGTATTCAACTATCCTTCCGAATCAATTTCAGTAGCTTTGCTGGAAGGAGCAGTCCGTGTATATCAACCCGGAAATGAATCACAAGGCGCCACGCTACAACCCAATCAGATACTGACAGAAACCGGAGATCGGTTTCAGATCAGTTCTATCACACAAGATCCGATCATCTGGAAAGAGGGGCTTTATGCATTTCAGCAACAGCCTCTAAAGAACATACTAAAAAAACTGGAGCTATATTATGATGTCGAAATACGTGTGACAGATACTTCTATACTGGAATACGAATACACCGGAAAATTCAGACAGCGCGACGGAGTCATGGAAGTATTGCGAATCATTCAGAAAATACATCCTTTCCATATCCAACGCAAAGAAAATTCAAATGAAATTATTTTATATCGCTAACCAATGTTGAACCCTTAAAGAATCAAGCCATGAAAACATAGACATACTACATTTGTGCATGCCTACAAAACACGAGTTGACAAATGCGCCAACATCTGCCAACTCTCCTATTAAGCATAGCACCCATTTGAATCAAGCTAAAGGATTTACTAACTTAATAATGAACAAAGATATGAAAATAAAACCTTTGTTAGGTCATCTTTTGTGCCTAAAAGTCCAATATAGAACATTAAATATTATGAAAGTAACTTTATTTATGATGTTCGTCTGTGCATTTCAGCTACTGGCCACTACGGGAAATGCGCAAAACGCTACTATAGAATTGCCCTCCCGGTCGGTAACTGTGGAGACTCTGTTTCATGAAATAGAGAAGCAAACAGACTATTTAGTGGTGTACAGTAACCGCGAATTAAATGTAAAAGAGCACATTACATTCTCCAAGAAAAAGGCTCAGGTATACGAACTGCTGAACGAAGTGGCAGAAAAAGCCCAGCTGAAATACGAGCATACCAATAATTATATCGTATTCTCTAAATCCGAACATGCAAAAGAAATGCAACAAACAAAGCGCACTGTCACCGGAACCGTAAAAGATAAAAACGGCGAAGCGATTATTGGAGCCAATATCTCGGTAAAAGGTCAAAATACCGGTACAATCACTGATATAGACGGGCATTTCTCTTTAAATGTATCTCCTCGGGATGTTCTGGTTATTTCTTTCATCAGCTATAAGACAAAAGAAATTCCCGTAAGCAGCAATACGGTCATCAATGTCGTCCTGCAAGAAGAGACCGAAGTGCTGGATGAGGTAGTAGTAACCGCCTTAGGTATCAAGCGCGAAGAAAAAGCATTAGGATATGCTATCCAAAAAGTAGGAGGAGAAAAGCTTGCAGCCGTAAAAAGTGTGGATGTAGGAACAGCATTGACAGGTAAAATAGCCGGATTAAATGTAAGAAACAGTACCGAATTTAATACCAGCCCAAGTTTGAGCCTACGTGGTGAAAGTCCGTTGTTAGTCATCGACGGAGTTCCTTATGGCAATATGAGCCTCAACGAAGTTGCTTCAGACGATATTGAATCCATCGATGTATTGAAAGGAGCCACCGCTTCTGCTTTGTATGGCGCCCGGGGAGCTTCCGGTGCCATCATGGTCACTACCAAAAGAGGCAGTGAGGAAGGACTGAATATCTCGATAAACAGCAACACCATGTTCAACTCCGGCTATCTGAAATTTCCAAAAGTCCAGTCTTCCTATAGTGGCGGACAAGGAGGTCAATACAATCCGACCGATTTTGTATGGGGAGACAAACTGGATATTGGCCGCACAGCCCTTCAATACGACCCCTATACTTACGAATGGCGTGAAATGCCGTTAACCTCAAAAGGGAAAAACAATCTGAAGAATTTTCAAGAACTAGGGTTTGTGACGAACAACAATATCAGTGTAACCCAAAAAGGAAAATACGGTAGCTTCCGCACATCACTTACCCACGTTTACAACAAAGGACAATGGCCGAATGCCAAACTGAACAAAGTCACTCTTACCACATCGGGAAATATGCACTACAAAGGTTTCGACTTAGACGCAGGAATCACATACAATAAACGTTTTTCTCCTAATGGAACCGGTTCCGGCTACGGTGGACTCGGTTATATCTATAACCTATTGGCCTGGAGTGGACCTGAATGGGATGTCCGGGATTATAAAAACTATTGGCGAGTAAAAGACCAGGAACAAAATTGGTATAATGAAACTTATTATAACAATCCGTATTATATTGCCAACGAAATCCTAAGTTCGACCGAATATGATAAAGTAAACGGATTTGCATCGGGAAGCTACACCATCACCCCATGGTTAAAGGCAACCCTAAGATCAGGTCTAGATGTTTACTCTACCCGGAAAGAATGGCGTAACCCGATAGGTGCGTACGGTGCATGGGATAAAAAAGGGTACAACGAACTACAAACACCTAATGGATATAGCATCAATACAGACTTCATGTTGATGGCCAACCACAAGTTCAGCAACATCTCTGTAGATGGATTCATCGGAAGTAACATTTACTTCTATCAAGACAATACACATACCAGCTATACTAAAAACGGACTATTGGTTCCGGGATTTTATTCTTTGAACGCATCAGTCGACACTCCGGGAACCTCGGCCAGCATCAGCAAAAAACAAACCAACAGTTTGTTCGGCAAATTGTCTTTAGCATGGAAAAGCCTTCTGTTTTTAGATGTAACCGGACGTAACGACTGGTCTTCCTCGCTGCCTTCGGACACCCGTTCGTATTTCTATCCATCAGTAGCCGGAAGCGTAGTTCTATCCGAATTTATCCCTATGCCTTCATTCTTCGATTTTTGGAAAGTCAGAGGTGCCTGGACAATGTCGAAGACAGATACAAGTGTTTATGTAACGAATAATACATACTCCGTTAGATTTATAATATAAAGATAGAATATGAACAAATTTATACAAACAGCAGTATGTCTGCTTTCTTTTATGACAACTACAGTCTCTTGCGGTCATTTTGATGAAATAAACACCAATCCGGATGTACCTACCCAAGTCACATCAGAGATGCTGGCCATCGCGGGTATCAAGAGCCTGCTTGCAAATTCAACCGGTAAATCATTCATGCAAAGCTACATGGCATGCAAATATATTGCATGGGGGGAATTATCCGAATCCTATCTGTATAATGGTTTCGGACGTACCGGACTGGGCAACTATCATACCATTATCAATATGCAGAAAATGGTTGAACTCTCGGACGACAAAAATGTGAAAGCTTATTCCGCACTGGCCAAATTTGTAAAAGCCTACATTTTATTTAACTCTACCATGGAATTGGGCGACATACCCTGTAGTGACGCATTAAAAGGAGAGGAAGGTACATTGAGACCTAAATACGACACCCAAAAAGAAGTCATGCTACAGGTAATTGAAGATTTAGAAGAAGCCTATACGCTGTTTTCCAACGCAAACGACTTTAAAGGAGATCCTTTTGTAGGCGGGAAAGTGGAAAGATGGAAAAAAATAGTCAGCACCTTCCAACTTCAAGTACTGATGTCATTATCTAAAAAGACAGAAGACACAGATCTGAAAATCAAGGAACGATTTTCCCAAATCGTATCCCAATCATCTTTGATGACATCAAATGACGACAACTTCCAAATGGTGTATTCAGATAAAGCAGGACAACTTTATCCGTTTAATGACAATATGTATTCGAAAAACCCGATGGTTTCCTCTTTCCTGATCGACATGATGAAAGAAACAGAAGACTATCGCCTGTTTTATTATGCTAAGCCCAGTGAAGCACAATTAAAAGCAGGAGTTGCAGCCAATGATTGGAACGTATTTATAGGGACAGATGTCACTCAAGATTTTTCCATCCATAAAGATGCGTACGTAAACGGCAGATTTTCGTGCGTGAATGACAGATACAATTACTACCGGCCAGGAGAGCCCGTGATTCGCATAGGCTATGCACAACAAAACTTCATTTTGGCCGAAGCAGTCGTAAGAGGATGGATTGCAGGAGATGCCTCACATTACTATAAACAAGGTATCAAAGCCAGTATGGACTTCCTGACGAAATATACTCCTGATGAAGAGATATATCATCAAGGAAGAAAAATCACTCCTTACTATATAGAACATTTTTTGGAACAGCCTTCCATACAGCTCACCGGCGATGAAAACATAGACATTGAAAAAATTATCACACAACGATATATTGCAAGTTTCATGCAACACCCTTGGGGAGCTTATTATGAATATAGAAGAACCGGATATCCCAAATTCCCGATCAATCCGGAAACAAGTCTGAACTCAAATGCCAAAGACAAAATACCCGTCCGCTGGATGTATCCTGCAAACGAATATTCATATAATAAAGAGAATGTAGAAGAGGCCGTAAAACGCCAGTACGACGGAAACGATGAAGTAAATCAATTAATGTGGATTCTAAAATAATATTTAAACAATGAGAACAAACAGATTTCTTTTACTAGCAGTATGTATTTTACTGTGCTGCAATGTAGCATCGGCAGCAAAATGGAAAGCCAAACACGTAGTATTAATCGGTCTTGACGGATGGGGGGCTTATAGTGTGGAAAAAGCAGAAATGCCCCATGTAAAGAAATTGATGGCCGATGGTTCGTATACTTTAAAAAAGCGAAGTGTGCTTCCCTCTTCCAGCGCCGTCAATTGGGCCTCCATGTTCATGGGAGCCGGTCCCGAAATCCACGGGTTCACCGATTGGGGGTCACAGAAACCTGAACTCCCGTCACGCGAATTGAGCCATTACAACCTGTTTCCCTCAGTATGGGGCCTGTTTCGCGATGCCAACCCAAATGCCGAAATGGGATATATTTACGAATGGGCGGGAATGAAATATCTTGCCGAAATGCAGGCAATGAACAAGGAAATCAATATCGCTCCTTCTCAAAGTAATCCACGAGGCTGTACGGATGCTGCCGTTTCTTACATAAAAGAAGCACATCCGGCTTTCGTAGGAATCATATTTGAAGAACCAGATGGCGCAGGACATAATGACGGACATGACACCCCGGCTTATTACACCAAATTAAAAGAGTTGGATGGATATATCGGAGAAATCATAGCAGCAGTTGATGAAGCGGGTATGCTGAATGAAACAATCTTTATTGTCACTGCCGATCACGGAGGAATCAATAAAGGCCATGGAGGTAAAACTATGCAAGAAATGGAAACCCCTTTCATCATATCGGGCAAAGGCATTAAAAAAGGATATGAATTCGATGAAAGCATGATGCAATTTGATGTTGCGTCTACCATAGCCTACATCTTCAATCTTAAACAACCACAAGTCTGGATCGGAAGACCTATGAAACAAGTGTTCATAAAATAATCCATCCTTTATACGGAATCAAAAAAAGAATCCTGCCCCTACCTCTATACGGTATCCGGCAGGATTCCTATTTTCATTTATCTCCCGACTCCAGTCGACCGCCACAATACTTACAAAAAGAAGCCCCCTCCTCGTGTTCACTCCTACCACAATGCGGACACTTTTGCGATGATCTGCGCTTCTGCTCCTGAATCATGGAGGCAGATACAATTCCTGTAGGCACAGCTATGATGGTATAACCCAGCAGCATCACCACTGCCGAAAGAAACCGCCCCAACGGCGTCTCGGGAGTAATATCCCCATAACCTACCGTAGTCATGGTCACTATCGCCCAATAAATACTATTCGGAATGTTATTGAATGCAGAATCTTCACACTGTCCTTCAATCATATACATAAGCGTACCGATGGAAATCACCATAATGAGCACAAACAGAAAAAAGACAATGATCTTCCTACTGCTGTACACCAACGAACGAAGCAACAGATGGCCTTCATTCAGAAAATCAAAAAGCTTGAATACGCGAAACACGCGAATCAGGCGAAACGTACGAATAACAAGCAGATAGCGTGCCGTACCAAAAATCCAGCCTATATAAAAAGGTAGGGTGGACAGCAAATCCACTATGCCGAAAAAACTCAAAGCATACCGGCGTGGCTTGGGAGAACAATAAAGCCTCAACACATATTCCAAGGTAAAGAAAAAAGTAAAAATATACTCCGACATCCGCAAATAAGGACCGATAACGGAATCCCAACTCTTGATGCTTTCAGCAATGACCACCAGAATGCTCAAAACAATAAACCCTATCAACGCTACATCGAACAACTTCCCCATCGGAGTGTCGCTTTCAAAAATAATCACATATATCCTACGCTTCAATTGTTCGTCATGCAACAATTCCTGCCATTTATTTCTTAAACGCCTACAAAATATCATACCTTTTCTGTCTAAACACTATTCACATACAATAATAATAAATATTGTTCAATTTATAACCCATCTATAACTATTATTTTCCGTATATTTGCATAAACCAATAAAATACCAAGAATGAAGAAACAACTTATGACAGGCTTGTTCACTGTTTTGGCTCTTACAGCAGGTGCACAAACCTTCCAAGAATGGCGCAATTCGGAAATCAATGCAGTAAACCGCATGCCGATGCACACAAATTACTTTGCTTTCGAAAATGTGAACGCAGCCAAGAAAGCAGACAAGAAACAATCAACCAATTACATGACTCTGAACGGAACCTGGAAATTCAACTGGGTGAAAGACGCAGATTCACGTCCGACCGATTTCTGGAAAACCGACTTCAATGACAAAGGATGGGACAACCTGCAAGTTCCTGCCGTATGGGAACTGAACGGATATGGCGACCCTATTTATGTAAACGTAGGCTATGCCTGGCGCAACCAGTTCAAGAACAACCCGCCCGAAGTGCCAAACGAGAATAACCACGTAGGCTCTTACCGCCGCGAAATCGTGGTTCCCGCCTCATGGAACGGAAAGGATATTATCGCTCATTTCGGTTCGGTCACTTCCAACATGTATCTGTGGGTGAACGGACGCTACGTAGGATATAGCGAAGACAGCAAACTGGAAGCAGAATTCGATCTGACTCCGTATCTGAAACCGGGACAGAAAAACCTGATTGCCTTCCAAGTATTCCGCTGGTGCGACGGAACCTATCTGGAAGATCAGGATTTCTTCCGCTACAGCGGTGTGGGACGCGACTGTTACCTATATGCCCGAAGCAAGAAACGCATCCAAGACATCCGTGTGACCCCCGACCTGGATGCAGCTTACCAAAACGGAAGCCTGGCCGTCAACCTTGACTTGAAAGGTAGTGGCAAAGTAGATCTGGAACTGGTGGATGCACAAGGCAAACAGGTGGCAACCGCCACTGCCAGCAAATCCGGCACAGTAACCATGAATGTAGAAAACCCACAGAAATGGAGCGCCGAGATACCTTATTTATATACCTTGCGCGCCAGCATGCAAGGCAGCAATGAAGTAATTCCGGTCAAAGTAGGATTCCGGAAGATCGAACTGAAAGGCGACCAGATTCTAATCAACGGAAAAGCCGTCTTGTTCAAAGGAGCCGACCGCCACGAACTGGATCCGGACGGAGGCTATGTGGTATCGCCCGAACGGATGATTCAAGACATCCAAATCATGAAGCAATTCAACCTGAATGCCGTGCGCACCTGCCACTATCCGGACAACAACCTGTGGTATGACCTGTGCGACCAATACGGAATCTATGTCATAGCCGAAGCCAACGTGGAATCCCACGGAATGGGATATGGCGACCACACCCTGGCCAAGAACCCGGCTTTCAAAAAAGCCCATCTGGAACGCAACCAGCGCAACGTGCAACGCGGATTCAACCACCCGAGCATCATCTTCTGGTCGTTGGGCAACGAAGCCGGCGACGGAGCTAACTTCGAAGCTTGCTATGAATGGATAAAAAAAGAAGATCCCAGCCGCGCCTGCCAATACGAACAAGCAGGCCAGAAAGCCCATACCGACATCTTCTGTCCGATGTACTATGGCTATGAAGGCATGGAAGAATACGGCCGACGTACAGACGCCACCCGCCCGCTCATTCAGTGTGAATATGCACACGCCATGGGTAACTCGCAAGGTGGTTTCAAGGAATACTGGGACATCATCCGCAAATATCCGAACCTGCAAGGCGGATTCATCTGGGACTTCGTCGACCAGTCATGCCGCTGGAAAGGAAAAGACGGCGTGACAATCTATGCCTACGGCGGCGACTTCAACCGCTTCGATGCTTCCGACAACAACTTCTGCGACAACGGCCTGATCAGCCCCGACCGCGTTCCCAATCCGCACATGTACGAAGTAGGCTACTTCTATCAGAACATCTGGACCACTCCCGCCGACCTGAGCAAAGGGGAAGTGAACGTATATAATGAAAACTTCTTCCGCGACCTGTCGGCCTACTACATGGAATGGGCAGTGATGAAAGAAGGAAAAGTGATGCGCACCGGACGTGTCGACGACCTGAAAGTCGCTCCTCAGGAAACAGCCAAAATCACCTTGAACATCGGCAAAACCTGCACCTGCAAGGAATGGCTGCTGAACATCTCTTATAAGCTGAAAAACCGCGAAGGCTTGCTTCCGGCAGGCTTTACTGTGGCCAAGGACCAGCTTACACTGAACGCCTACAAGGCACCGGCCATGGAACTGAAGAACGTAGAGACCACCAACGTGGCCACTGTGATCCCCCAAATAGCCGACAACCAACGCAACTACCTGGTGGTGAAAGGAAATAACTTCATCGCCGAGTTCAACAAGCGCAACGGCTATCTGAGCAAATACACGGTGGACGGAACCGAGATGCTGAAAGAAGGCGCAGCCCTGACTCCCAACTTCTGGCGTGCCCCGACAGACAACGATTACGGAGCAGGATTGCAAAGCCGGTATGCGGCATGGAAGAATCCGGGACTGAAACTGGTCGGCATGACCTCGAAGACAGAAAACGACATGGTAGTGGTGAATGCAGAATACGACATGCAACAGGTTTCTGCCAAACTATATCTGACCTACGTCATTAACAACGAAGGCGCCATCAAGGTTACCCAAAAGATGACTGCCGACAAGGATGCGAAAGTATCTCCGATGTTCCGTTTCGGTATGCAGATGCAAATGCCCAAATCATTTGAATCCATCGAATACTACGGCCGCGGCCCGATAGAAAACTACAGCGACCGCAACCACAGCACCGACCTGGGCATCTACCGCCAAAGCGTGGACGAACAATTCTATTCCTACATCCGCCCGCAGGAAACAGGAACCAAGACCGACATCCGTTGGTGGAAGCAACTCAATGCCGGCGGCAACGGACTGAAAGTAGTAGGCGACGCTCCGTTCTCGGCATCTGCCCTGCACTATACCATCTGCTCGCTGGATGATGGCGAACAGAAAGACCAACGCCACTCGCCCGAGGTAGAGAAAGCCGACCTGACCAACCTGATTATCGACAAGGTTCAGATGGGACTGGGTTGTGTAAACAGCTGGGGTACGCTGCCGTTGGAACAATACCTGTTGCCATACGGAGATTATGAATTCACATTCATCTTGACTCCGGTGAAACACAATGTGGAAATAGAATAAACCAACTTATCCCCGGATAAACAATCTCGAGTAGGAGCTAAATACCAATCATAGGTGTTTATCTCCTACTTTCATATTTGCCGACCTCCCACACCACCATACGTGTTTTACGTCAAGACCGAACCTGCGCGACAAACAAGCCAAGCTTGTGTCCGCTGACTCTTTCTTTGGATATACAGACTTTCATTTAACGCGTGAACCAAATCCTATAGTTCTTCAATCTCCTCTCGCGACAATCCGGTTGCTTGTGATATAACCTCAGTAGCTATCCCCAATTTTTTAAGGTTGCGTGCATTTTCTTTTTTGGCGTCCATGCGTCCTTTTTCCAATCCTTCTTTCAACCCTCTTTCGTGGCTTTTCCTGATGTTGG
>CAMWGU010000030.1 GCA_947173895.1 uncultured Bacteroides sp.
CTCTCCTTGGTTTTGGCCACCCTAGCCGCATCGGCACAAGTATTTCAACAGCCCTCGGTAACGTCACCGATTGTATCAAAAGAAAAAGCAGAAAAACCCTATGCCACCGTTTTGCTGAAGGGCACTACCTACGGCTGTGCCACTAATGAGCAGGGCATGTACTACCTGCATGCTCCGGCAGGGAAGTACACGCTGGTGGTGTCTGCCATCGGCTATGACACCGTGGAAAAGCCCGTTACGCTGACCACCGAACGGCAAAAGATGAACATCGTCCTGACTGCCGCACAGGTGCAGCTGGACGAAGTGGTGGTGATGGCTACCGGCGTAGGCCGGGTGAAGCGTTCGCCCTTCAACACCGTAGCTGTGGATACGCGCGAAATGCAGAACACCACCAAGAGCCTGAGCGATGCCCTGGCAAAGGCACCGGGACTGAAGCTGCGCGAGTCGGGCGGCGTAGGCTCCGACATGTCGCTCATGCTCGACGGATTCAGTGGCAAGCATGTCAAGGTGTTCATCGACGGTGTGCCGCAGGAAGGAGTAGGGCAGTCGTTCGGGCTGAACAACATCCCCGTCAATTTCGCCAACCGCATCGAGGTCTATAAAGGCGTGGTGCCCGTAGGCTTCGGAACCGATGCCATCGGCGGCGTCATCAACGTGGTGACCGATAAACGGCGTAAAGGCTGGTTCCTGGATGCTTCCTATTCTTACGGTTCCTTCAATACCCACAAGTCCTACGTCAACTTCGGCCAGACCTTTGGGAATGGACTGACGTATGAAATAAACGCTTTCCAGAACTACTCGGACAACGACTACCACGTGGACTCTCCGGTGGAGGATTTCGAGACAGGCCGCATCGACCGTGACAAGAAGATGCATGTGAAGCGTTTCAACGATACTTATCACAACGAAGCCATTGTCGGTAAGATCGGACTGACCAATAAGAGCTGGGCGGATCGCCTGATGCTGGGGCTGACCTATTCGCACATGTACAAGGAGGTGCAGACCGGTGTGCGCCAGGAAATCGTCTACGGAGAGAAACACCGCCGCGGACACTCGCTGATGCCTTCGCTGGAATATGCCAAGCGAAACCTCCTGACCAAGGGACTGGATGTATCCCTCACCGCCAACTACAACGACGACGTGACCACAAACGTCGATACCGCCTCCTATAAGTACAACTGGCTCGGAGAGCGTGCCTTGCTCAACTCCCCCGGCGAACAGAGCTACCAGCACCTGCGTGCCACGAACCACAACTGGAACGGCACGCTGACCGTGAACTACCGCCTAGGAAAGGCCCACCTCTTCACCTTCAATCACGTGCTGACCGACTTCCGACGCTCCAATACCTCGCTGCTGACCCGTGAAGCCGTGACCGATCCCATCGACAAGCAGACCCGGAAGAACATCTCTGGCCTCTCTTACCGCCTGATGCCTACGGAGCACTGGAACTTTTCTCTCTTCGGAAAGTATTACGACCAGTATGTGTCCGGCCCTGTGGCCACCACCGAAGCGATGGAAGACTACGAACGCGCCTCGCGCAGCATCTCTTTCTGGGGCTACGGTGCTGCCGGAACCTACTTCATCCTGCCCGGCCTGCAAGCCAAGCTCTCGTACGAGAAAGCCTGCCGGCTGCCCACTATCGAAGAGATGTTCGGCGATGAAGACCTTGAGATGGGCGACATCGGTATCAAGCCCGAGCGTAGCGACAACCTGAACTTCAACCTGAGCTATGCGCAGACCTTCGGCAAGCACTCGGTTTATGTGGAAGGTGGCCTGGTCTACCGCAATACAAAGGACTACATCCAGCGCAATATCGCCTCGATGAGCGGCGGCAAGTATGCGGCAACCTACATCAACTACGGCAGTGTGCTGACCAAAGGCTACAACCTTTCAGCCCGTTACAATTTTGCCCGTTGGATAGGCATCGGCGGCAACTTCACGAAGATGAACGTATGCGACAACATGAAGATCTCGCAGGGCAGCACGTCGCCCAACGTCAACTATAAGGAGCGGATATCCAACCTGCCCTATCTGTTTGCCGATTCGGACATCAACTTCTATTGGCACGACTTGGGCCGCAAAGGCAATGTGCTGACCGTGACCTACGACAATCAGTACCTGCACAGCTTTACCTACTACTCCGCCAACATCGGAGCCAATAAGGGAGACTATGTAGTGCCCGACCAATTTGCACACAATCTCACCCTCTCTTACAGTTTCTGTAAGGGACGCTATAACCTCTCCTTTGAGTGCCGTAACTTCACCGACGAGAAACTGTATGACAACTTCTCCCTCCAGAAGGCAGGACGGGCCTTTTACGGAAAGGTGAGGGTGCATCTGGGAAAAGGGCTTTAATTAATGACGGATTCCGGCCTGATGGTGAAATTAAATTCATCTTTAAGGCACCGTGTCCGTATTTCTTAACCCTTTTGGCCTTATGAATAAGCCGTTTCCGGCGGCTTGTTTCTACTGCCGCCCATGGGCGGTCGTACAGCCGTCCGCGGCAGGTTGTACAGCCGTCCATGGCAGGTTGTAAAACCGTCCGTGGGCGGCAGTAGAAACATACCGTCTGAAAACGCTTGCTCTATCGGATGGAAAGGCTTGCTTTTCGGGTGGAAAGGGTTTATGTTGCAACTGAAATAAAAACAATAAGAATAATAAGACTAATAAAAAAACAACTGATTATGAAGAAGAACTATCTAAGCAAGATTTCGTTCGTCGCCTTGATGGCGGCGGCTCTTACGGCTTGTTCCGATGACAACGACACTCCCCAAGTGCCGGTAAGTGAAAATAGCAGTGGCTTTGTACTGGCCACTTCCGTCAAGGACGGCGAGCAGACAGCCAACGTGCTGCTCACCTCGCAGAGCCTGGAAGAGGGTAGTGTATCTGTCCGAAACAATGGATTAGTCAACGATGGAGCTACAGAGTGGGTATTCTACAAAGACCGCTATCTCTACGCCCTGACCTACAATCAAGGAAATGCCGGAACAACCCGCTCTTATGTTATGGGTGAGGATGGACAGGTACATCCCCGTTCTGCCGAATACAAGGTAAGCCGTTTCACCTCGTTCGGTCAGTATGGCAAGTATATCCTTTCAGCCTCTACTGGCGACGGCCTTGCCGAATATGCGGATGCTAACGGAAACCTGCCTCAAATGTTGCTGCTGACCTACCTTGATGTAGAGGCTGAGACTGCCAAGGCAAGCGACTCGCGCGGCAACAAGGATGCCCTTATGGCAGAAAACTTCCTGGGTAACGGTGAGTATGTGCTACTCTCCGGTTTCGAAGAGGCAAACGGCAAGCTGTATAGCGGTATAGTCGGGGTGGGGCTCAGTCCCTACGGTTCTGCCATCGACGGAGGCAAGTATATCCGCGAAGGCTATGAAGACTTGGTGAAGACCGAAAGCGGCGGCACAGGCGGCGGCTCTTATAAGAAAGGCGAACTCTCAGGAACGCAATACCCTGACGAATGCTGGGTAGCTATCTTCGACAATGAGACTTTGGGTGGCAGAAAGCTCATCAAGACCGACAAGATCAGTTATCCGTGCGGACGCTTCCGCTCTCAATATTACCAGTGTGTATGGGCAGCCGACAACGGCGACGTCTATGTATTCTCGCCCAGTTATGCCAAGACCTTGACCGACAAACGTCAGCAGACCAAACTGAATGCAGGCGTTGTGCGCATCAAAGCCGGTGCCACGGAATTTGACCCCAACTATTACTACGACCTCGAAGCACAGAGCGGCGGCGTATCGTTCCTCCGTTGCTGGCATGCCGGCGGCAACTACTTCCTGCTGCGTATGTACGACCGTTCCTTCACACAGTCGGGCACACCCGTTGCCAACCGTCTTGCTGTTTTCAACGGTGACAATGGCAAGCTGACTTTCGTCAGCGGACTGCCTGAGGCAGACCAGATTTCCGACTTCGGCAAGATGCCCTACGTGGCAGACGGTCATATCTACATGCCTGTTGCCACTTCCGACGGCTATCCGGCTATCTATAAAATCAATCCGGCCACGGCTACAGCCACGAAGGGGCTGACGATGGAAGTCGATGCCTCTACGGCAGTAGGTCGGTTGAGCATGTTGAACTGATTAAACGCCTGATACGACAATGAAGAAACTATTCCGCAAGATACACCTTTGGCTTTCTGTGCCTTTCGGTCTTTTTATTACCTTGATATGCTTCTCGGGCACTATGCTGGTGTTCGAGAAGGAGATTACGGAGATGTGCCGTCGCGACCTCTACTTCGTGGAAGAGGTCAAGGAGCAACCCCTGCCGCTGGACGAACTGATGCGTACCGTGGCTGCTACCTTGCCCGACAGTGTCACCATTACCGGCGTTACCATCTCTCCGGATACGGAGCGTGCCTACCAGGTAAGCCTTTCCAAGCCTCGCCGTGCCTCCATCTACGTAGACCAGTACACAGGCCGGGTGAAAGGCCGCAGCGAGCGCCTGCCGTTCTACGACACCATGTTCCACCTGCACCGTTGGATGCTGGGAAGTTCTCAGGGCTTCGGCAAGCTGCTGGTAGGCACCAGTACGCTGTTGCTGGTCATCATCCTGGTCACCGGCCTTCTGATGTGGCTCACCAACAAGCATAAGCCTCTGGCCAAAAGCCTGACCATCTCCTTCACCAAAGGATGGCCCCGATTCTGGCACGACCTGCACGTGGCAGGCGGCATTTATGCTACCATCTTCCTGTTGCTCTTGGCGCTGACGGGGCTTACGTGGTCCTTCTCCTGGTACCGCACCGGTTTCTACTCCCTCTTCGGCGTAGAGGCCACTGCCCGGCAGGGGAGCGGCGGCCGTGCCGAAGGCTCTTCGGCCGAACGCCCGAAGGCTTCGGAGACACCTGCCCATGCCCATGAATCGGGCGATGCCGGGCAGCCTCAAGCTGCTGCAGAGGAAGGAGAAAGAGGCAGCCACCGTCGTGGCGGCGCTTCCCGTGAAGAGGGGGTGCGCGGAGTTGCTTCGCGCGGCGATGCTGCCCGTGAAGGTTTCCGTCACGGACGGCCGGAGGCGGCGAAAGACTCCGCTGCTGTGCAGCCCGACTCGGCCATGCACCACCGGCGTTCCGGACGCTCTCCCCGTGCTCCGTTCGCTCATTGGCAGGAGGTCTACGAGCATCTGGCAATGGAGCATCCCGGCTATCGGCAGATTACGCTTGCCGAGGGTTCGGCAAGCGTCGTTCCTGCCGGACGCAACAGCCTGCGCTCGGGCGACCGTTTCGACTTTGATGTGCGCAGCGGCAAGATTACGGGCAGCAAGCCCTATGCCGGGCAAGACAAGGCGACCAAGATGCGCAGCACCGTCTACACCATGCACGTGGGCAGCTGGGGAGGCATCTTTACCCGTATCCTGACTTTCCTGTCCGCTTTACTGGGAGCCACGCTTCCGCTGACAGGTTATTATTTGTGGTTGAAGAAACTGAAAAACAAGTCCGCACGCAAGAGCGGGAAAAAATAAGTAGAAGGTGGTGTCTCTATATTCAGCTTTAGAGACATGGAGCTTTTAAGTTGAAAGCAGACACCTTTACCAAGATAAAGAGTCGTATCAAGTTCTGTATTGTTGAGCTATGATACGACTCTTTTATATGTTGGTCTGTTACTGCCTGTCACTTTCCGGCGGTGTCTATTGGATGAGAGACTTTTGTGAGTGCGGCCGGTGTTTTTCTTTCTTTGGTTCGCACCATGTGTCTGATGCCTCGCCGGATGGTGCTCCATTTGGGAAATATCGCAAACGGACGTACATTCCCATAGCTTACTAGTATCGCCAGCAACGATACCAATGCCACCATGAGCAGCCAACCGTAAATCTCCTTCATCGATACCACCAGCGCCTGTATCTGCACCATGCCATAATATTGTCCGAGGGCCGCATACGTTATATCGGGGTTGAAATCCACAATGTTCGAGCCGAGCAACGATGCGTTCCGGGCCATCGTATGCCTCAGAAACTCGCCGATAAGTGCCGGACCCAGTGTCGCTCCCATGACTGCTCCCGTGAATCCGTTGATGGTAAGCACCTGCGGAAACACTTGGAACGGAAGTCCGCTCTGTACAATCGAGGTCAGGAACACGATGGAGATAATCACGGACGCAGCACCACGGAGAAACAGCGGTATGAAGAGCATCTCCTTCTCGACCCCATAGTCGATGAAGAAATAGAAGCAGGCCAGATAGCCGGCGGCCAGGGCAAAGGCTATCGCCGTCATCGTCTTGTAGCGCCATTTTCGCAGGGCAAATGTAAAGTAGGTGAATGCGCATCCGGCGATAATCCCTACAAAAGCATACCAGTTCAGGTCGATGAGGTTGGTCTCATCGAATCCGAGGATACTGGCAGCATAGCTGTGCTCAAATACGTGCTCTGTGGCTATCAGCGTAAAGAAGACGAGGTAGATGCCCGTGGCCCGTATTACGTTGCGGTTCTTCATCGCCCTGAACGAGATGTAGGGATGATGAAGGAAAGTAGCGCGCCACAGGTTGATGCCAAGGCAGGCAAGCCCGATAAGCGTTGCTCCCCGTATCTCCGCAGCTTCCCACCAATCGTAGTAGTTGCCGTACACGCAGATGAAGGTGAAACTGAGCATGAAGCCGGCCCACAGAGCCGCACCTATCCAGTCGATGCCGAGCAGGGGGATGAACATCGGCCCACGCACGGGCTTCACCAGTAGCATCACCAACAGAATCATCAGGGCAAGCAGTCCGGTCATTATCCAGTGCATGTATTCCCACTGCGCGAAGAAGGCGGTATAGATGGTGGCAATGCCGCTCAACTGTATTACGCTGTCCACGATGATATAGACGTAGCAGAAGAATATCGCCATGTCGCGCACCGGAGTCAGCCACAACTGTATGGTGGAATTGCAGGTAAGTGTGGCCTGCATCCTGAACCATCCGGCCACGAAACAGGTGCCGACAAGCAACGGCACGCTGGTGGTGTGGGCACAGATGATGTTGGCTGCCATCAGGACTATGCCTGCGGCAATCAGCTGGCTTCGGTTGGAGAAACGGAACTTGATGCGGAACATGACGGCAAAGTTGATAGCCAAGCCTATCAGCGAGGCATACCCTGCCATCAGAATGTCTTCCTGCATCAGTGCCGTAGTACCCACCATATCCGATGCGGCAGCCAGATACACGCCACCCGAGAACTGGATAATCAGCACAAAGAAGATAAACAGATACGGTTTCAGCCGTCGTGGAATGAAGTCGGGGACGTCCGGTATATCAAACGGCCCCTGTGGAGCATGCCAATCTGCCATATCAATACTTCACGCTACATTCTACATTCATGCCGGCACCGAGCCGTTCCATATCTTCCGGCCTGTTGTTCTCCGTAAATTCTATCCTGACGGGGATGCGCTGGCGCACTTTCACGAAGTTTCCGGCAGAGTTGTCCTGCGGCATCAGCGAGAGCGAAGCGCCGGTGGCTGTGGACAGGGAGCGTACCTTGCCTTGGAAAACGATGCCTGGAATGGCATCCACCTTTATCTCGACTTTGCTTCCCGGAGCGATGTGGTGCAGCTGGGTCTCCTTATAGTTGGCAGCCACCCATACATCACCCGATTCCACAACATCGAGCAGGGTCTGCCCCGGCTGTACAAGCTGTCCTTCCTGTATCTCCTTGCGCGAAGTATATCCGTCGCACGGAGCCAGAATCACGGTATAGCTGAGGTTCAGTTCCGCTGTTTCCAGCAGGGCCTTGGCCAGTTCGATGCCGGCTTCCGACTGGGAGATGCGCTGGCGGTTGATGTCGACCACCGACGACGTGGCCGAACGCTGACGGGCCAGCATCTCGTAACGGGCTTTCTTGGCAGCATAGTCCGTCTTGGCGCCGTCGTACTGCTGACGGGTGACGGCATCCTGGCCCAACAGTTTCTCGTATCGTGCCAGGTCGGTCGCCGCGTGGTCCATCAGCACTTTGGCCTCGGCTATGGATGCCTCGCTGACAGCCACATTGGCCGAAGCCGATGCGACCGAACGGTCGGCAACGCTGCGTCCGGCAAGGGCGTTCCTGTAGTCGGCATTCGCACGGGCCACATTCAGTCGCATGTCGGCATCGTCGATGATGACCAGTGTGTCTCCTTTCTTGACCTTCTCATACTCTCCGAAGCGGATTTCTTTGATGTAGCCCTGCACACGGCTGTTGACGGGGACTATCTGTCGGCGCACCTGTGCATTGTCGGTGAATTCGACGCGACCCAGGTGGATGAACTTGCTGCCAACCCACAGGGCTGCTGCGGCTATTACTATCAGGGTGATGCTATAAGAAAGTGTCTTTTTGCTACTGTGTTTCATATTTTTCCAGTGGTGAATAAGAGTTTATAATAATAGTATAGGATGTTGATGCGTGCATTGGCCAGTTGCTCTTCTGCATCGAGTTTGGCGTTGGCTGCATCCAGCATGTCGGTAATCAGGGCCATGTCTGCCGAATAGCGTGTGGCCACAATACGGTAGTTCCGCTCGGCCAGTTCTGCGCTTTTCCGTCGGGTTTTCAGCTCTTCGTAGGCTTCCAGATAGTGTATGTGGTCGGCTCTGACGGCCAGTGCGACATTCTCCTGTGCAACGGCAAACTCCTCCATGCTCCTTTTCGTGGCGGCACGGCTTTTGGCCAGGGAGCGGTTGCTCTTGTATAAAGAAGCGAGGTTGTAGCTGACGCCTACTCCCACATACCAATAACTCAGGTTTCGGTCGATGGGCGGAATTTCCACCAGGATGGGGCCGTCGATGGTCCAGTTGGCCTGAATTCCTATCTTGGGTAGGCGTTCGGAGCGGACGAGGCTTTCGGCCTTACGGCTTATCTCCACGCCGGAACGCGCCAGGCTTAGTGACGGGGAGTTCGCCATGGCTTCTTGTTGCCACCAGTGCTCTTCCTCCATTGGCAGAGAGCGGTCGAGGATGGTGGAGTCTGGAACGACGACCGTTCCGTTGGGCAATCCTGCCGTTGTCACCAGGTTGGTATTGAGGATGTCGAGCAGGTTGTTTATCCTGACCAGTTGCAATTCCAGGTTCGAGACTAGGAGCTCGTAGCGCGTGATGTCGTTCTGAAGCGCCGTACCCTGTTCGTGGCGTGCTTGCATCTCCTTTAATACCTTTTCGGCAGCGCACAAGTTGCTTTCCACTACCCGGCGCAGGTTGGTGTACTTATAGACGTCCAGATAGAACCCGGTGAGCCGGAAACGGATGTTGTCCCGTTGGAAATCGGCGGCATACCGCGAGGCGGTCAGTTCTAATTCGGACAGTTTGATAGCATTTGTCACGGCGCCTCCCGTATAGAGGGGTTGGGTGACGCTTAGTGACAGGCCGTTTCCGAAATGGGGGATGGGTGCCTTTTGATAATCACTGAGGTTGCGCTTGGTCGTGAATCCGTCGCCTATGTAACTGACGGACAGCGATGCGTTGATGTCAGGCAGCCGGCCGGCACGCGCAACGCTTGTCGCATGTTCGGCTTCGGTCTGCGCCGTAAACGAAGGGCGGAGTTGCGCACTGTTGGCCTCGGCTACCTTGAAAATCTCTTCCAAGGTCATGACCGACTGGCCGTACGAGCGCATCCCACCGCTCAGCAAGGCCACAGACAGCAGCCCTGTGAGCAATCGAAGATTGTTCATAAGGTATTTGTTTTATATGATTAAAATGGATTATCTTGTCAGTCAAGATGTGTGACTGAATCTAACTCGCCGATTTACGAGCCATGCACTGAAGCTGTACTTTTCCAGTTTTCCATATATCCCCAGTTCCTGATAGGGACATTCAGTTTTGTGGTACACTTGTTTTTTTTCGTCATACAGGGGCGACTCTTTGTGAATCGCGCTGCAAAATTAGGAAAAAAAGTTGATTTGACCGTTGCATCAGGCAATTATTTTGTGTGTCGTACGTGGCTCTTATGTTTGGAATACACCCCCATGCGTAATGCTTTTCCGTTTGATTTGTGGCGGATGGAAGACGACTTTTAAAGGGCCTATACCTCGTTTTTTTACACGTACGTACGTGCGGACCTACGTGGGCGTACATGAGGACTAAATTACGTGCCTACGCGAAGGGTCGCCCATATGTATGTGTTTTGCGATGGCATATTTCTCTCTCTTCCGACATCTTTTCCCCATGCGTTTTTCGATTACTTTTCTCCTGTTTTTTTTCGTCTATTCCGGAGAATTTTCGTACTTTTGCGCCCAAAACAAAAAATACGCAAAAAGGAATGGGTGGTTTTTTTGGAACAGTCGCAAAGGCTGAATGCGTCACCGATTTATTTTACGGGACGGACTATAATTCACATTTAGGAACGAAAAGGGGAGGCTTGGCTACGTATGCCCATGGAGAGGGCTTTATGCGTTCCATTCATAACCTGGAGAGTTCTTATTTCCGCACAAAGTTTGAATCAGAACTTTCAAAGTTCAAGGGTAACTCGGGAATCGGCGTCATTAGTGATACGGACCCGCAACCTATTGTAATCAACTCGCATTTGGGCAAGTTTGCCATCGTCACGGTAGCCAAAATCAATAACATTACAGAATTGGAGCATGACTTGTTGGCGGCTAATATGCATTTCTCCGAAATGAGTCTTGGAAAAACCAACCAGACGGAGTTGATAGCATTGCTCATTGTGCAGGGAAAAGATTTTGTAGACGGCATTGAGAATGTTTTTAATAAGATTAAGGGTTCATGCTCTATGCTGATATTGACGGAGGACGGCATTATTGCCGCGCGCGACAAATGGGGGCGTACTCCAATTGTAATAGGTAAGAAAGAGGGAGCTTATGCGGCGACAAGCGAATCGAGCAGTTTGCCGAATCTGGATTACAAAATAGAGAAATATGTGGGACCGGGCGAAATAATTCGCTTGCGTGCCGACGGGATGGAACAAATGCGCAAGCCGAATGAAGGAATGCAGATTTGTTCTTTTTTGTGGGTATACTATGGTTTCCCTGTTTCTTGTTACGAAGGTAAGAACGTGGAGGAAGTGCGTTTCATGAGTGGCTATAAGATGGGGAAAAAGGATGATTCGGAAGTGGATTGTGCCTGTGGAATCCCCGATTCGGGAGTAGGAATGGCTTTGGGATATGCTGAAGGCAAGGGTATTCCTTATCATCGTGCTATAGCCAAGTATACACCTACATGGCCTCGTAGCTTTACTCCTGCCAAGCAGGAGATGCGTTCGCTGGTGGCGAAAATGAAATTGATTCCCAACCGCGCCATGCTGGAGGGAAAGCGTGTGTTGTTTTGTGACGACTCCATCGTACGCGGAACACAGCTTCGCGACAATGTGAAGATCTTGTTTGATTATGGAGCCAAGGAGGTGCATATGCGTATTGCTTGTCCGCCGCTGATTTACGGATGTCCGTTTGTTGGTTTCACTTCGTCGAAAAGTGATTTGGAGCTGATTACCCGTCGAATCATTAAGGAAATAGAAGGCGATGAAAACAAGAACTTGGAGAAATATGCACAAACAGATTCTCCCGAATATAAACAGATGGTGCAGATGATTGCTGATCGTTTTGGACTGAGTTCTTTGAAATTCAATACCTTGGAGACTTTGATAGAAGCTATCGGACTGCCAAAATGTAAGGTTTGTACCCATTGTTTTGATGGTTCCAGTTGCTTCTGATAGCAAAATAATAAGAATGTTCATAAAAAAGAGCCGTGAATTGTTTGGCAGTTCACGGCTCTTTTTCTATTTTTACAGGCAAGTATGAATATTAAAGCAAAAGAAAAATGACAGTAATAGAACGTTTTTTGAAATATGTGAGTTTCGATACCCAGTCTGATGAGAATAGCGGTGTTACGCCTAGTACGCCGAAACAGATGGTGTTTGCCCGTTATTTGAAAGCTGAACTGGAAGAATTAGGATTTCAGGAAATCTCTTTGGACGAGAACGGCTATTTGTTTGCCACTTTGCCTGCCAATACGGATAAGCCGGTTCCTGTTATCGGGTTTATAGCCCACATGGATACCAGTCCCGACATGACGGGCGCGGGTGTTTCTCCACGTATAGTTTGTAACTATGACGGGGCGGACATTGTGTTGTGTGAGGAAGACAACATTGTGCTTTCTCCCAAACAGTTTCCTGAACTGTTGGACCATCAGGGCGAAGACCTAATTGTTACTGATGGCAAGACATTGCTGGGGGCTGATGATAAAGCCGGTATTGCCGAAATTGTTTCGGCTATGGTGTATTTGAAAGAACATCCCGAAATCAAGCATGGAAAGATTCGTGTCGGATTTAATCCGGATGAAGAAATTGGTATGGGTGCTCATAAGTTTGATGTGGAGAAATTCGGATGTGAATGGGCTTATACAATGGATGGCGGTGAAGTGGGCGAACTGGAATTCGAGAACTTCAATGCAGCTTCTGCCAAGGTAATTGTCAAAGGACGCAATGTGCATCCGGGATATGCCAAGAATAAAATGATCAATTCTTTGCGTGTGGCCAATGAATTTGCAGCTTTGTTGCCGGCAAATGAAGTGCCCGAATGTACCGATGGATACGAAGGATTCTATCATTTGATCGGTATGTCGGGCGAAGTAGAGCAGACTACACTCACCTATATTATCCGC
This sequence comes from uncultured Bacteroides sp., assembly GCA_947173895.1. Classification (GTDB taxonomy): domain Bacteria; phylum Bacteroidota; class Bacteroidia; order Bacteroidales; family Bacteroidaceae; genus Phocaeicola. The sequence goes on from CAMWGU010000030.1 coordinate 12,558, forward strand.
AATCATGATCGTGCGAAATTTGAGGCATGTAAGGATAGCATGAAACATTGGGCGGAGATGATCAATCAGAAATATGGAGAAGGAACTGTGACATTGGAATTGAAAGACCAATATTACAATATGCGCGAGAAGATTGAACCAGTGATGCATATCATTGACCTTGCTTTCAAGGCCATGGAGGAAGCGGGTGTAACCCCAAAAGTAAAGGCTATCCGGGGCGGAACAGACGGTGCGCAACTTTCGTTCAAGGGATTACCTTGTCCCAATATCTTTGCCGGCGGATTGAACTTTCATGGCAGGTATGAATTTGCGCCTGTACAGTCCATTGAAAAAGCCATGAATGTAGTGGTGAAGATAGCCGAACTGGTAGCTAGATAAACAGATATTTTAACCTTAAAAAATTGAGATAATAACATGAAAACAACTCCGTTTACAGAGACACACATTGCCCTAGGGGCGAAAATGCATGAGTTTGCAGGTTATAACATGCCTATTGAATATTCAGGAATTATCGACGAACACCTTACGGTGTGCAATGCCGTAGGTGTTTTTGATGTATCCCACATGGGCGAGTTTTGGGTGAAGGGACCTTCTGCCTTGGAGTTTCTACAGCAGGTGACTTCAAATAATGTGGCTACTCTGCCGGTGGGAAAAGCGCAATATACTTGTTTCCCTAATGAAGAGGGAGGTATCGTGGATGATTTGTTGGTGTATCACTATGAACCCGAAAAATACCTGTTGGTGGTAAATGCCGCCAATATTGACAAGGACTGGAATTGGTGTGTATCTCATAATGTGGTGGGAGCGGAACTGGAAAACGCATCCGACCGTATGGCACAGCTGGCTGTTCAGGGACCCAAAGCACTGGAAATCTTGCAGAAGCTGACTTTGGTTAATCTGTCCGATATTCCTTATTATGCTTTTACAACAGGTGAGTTTGCGGGCCAAAAAGATGTGATAATTTCGAATACTGGCTATACAGGTGCGGGTGGTTTTGAACTTTATTTTTATCCTGAGGCAGGCCAGGTTATCTGGAATGCTATTTTTGAGGCTGGTGCTTCCGAAGGCATCAAACCTATCGGATTGGGTGCACGCGATACGTTGCGTCTGGAGATGGGCTTCTGCCTGTATGGCAACGATTTGAATGACACTACTTCGCCGCTGGAAGCAGGACTGGGATGGATTACCAAGTTTGTGGAAGGGAAGAATTTCACATCGCGCGCTTTGCTGGAAAAGCAGAAAGCCGAAGGAATAAAGCGCAAACTGGTTGCTTTTGAGATGGTGGACCGTGGTATTCCCCGTCATGGCTATGAGTTGGTCAATGCCGAAGGAGAGAAAATAGGTGAAGTGACTAGCGGGACCATGTCGCCGACTCGTAAGATTGGTATCGGTATGGGCTATGTGCAGGCGGGCTATGCAGCATTGGGCACTGAAGTATTTATAAATGTGCGCGGACGTAAACTGAAAGCAGTAGTGGTAAAAGCGCCGTTTAGAAAATAAGGTTTTGCTTTCTGGTTGTAGTTGCCCTTGTTCGTATTTGTGACTAGTCTTCCCTGTCGGTTTCATGCAAAGGAAAGATGCGTCAAGATCGAGTATTCAGAAAGATGATGAATTGTAATTATGAGGTTTAAAAGGGGGGTGTCATTACTCAAAATCGAGTTTGATACGCCCTTTTGGGTCTTTAAAGATATTCAAGTTTTAAATTGGAAGTTCATCTTTTCTGAAATGGAGTTTTGATATACACCCTCATGTTCTTTTATATCTGTTGCAGTTTGGACATTCTTTTTCTTATTTGTTTCTGACAGGAGGAATGTATGTATCGTTTGATATTGCTGATGGCAGGGTTGATGTAGGAAATAGATTTTGTATCAGGCGGAAGTGAAATAAATATGGAAATAAAAGATGTGATAAATAGATAATTCTTAATTTTGCAAACAAAACTCCATTAATTATGTCTGAATTGGCTCCTTTAATAAGTGATTTGGCTTTAATTCTGATCTGCGCCGGTGTCATGACGCTTGTTTTCAAACGGTTAAAGCAACCTCTTGTACTTGGCTATATTGTAGCTGGATTTCTGGCAAGTCCTCATGTTTCTTTTACTCCTTCGGTTATTGATATGGCCAATATCCATACTTGGTCGGAGATAGGTGTGATATTTCTGTTGTTTGCTTTGGGACTGGAGTTCAGTTTCAAGAAACTGGTGAAAGTAGGGGGGACTGCGGTTATTGCGGCATGTACCATTATTTTCTGCATGATATTGATCGGTATGTTTGTTGGCTGGTCTTTCGGGTGGAAATACATGGATTGCCTGTATTTAGGCGGCATGCTGGCCATGTCTTCTACTACTATTATATATAAGGCTTTCGACGATTTAGGGCTGAGACAACAACGATTTGCCGGCTTGGTGCTTAGCATTTTGATATTAGAAGACATATTGGCCATTGTCTTGATGGTGATGCTGAGTACGATGGCGGTGAGCCAGAACTTTGAAGGAAGCGAGATGTTATATAGCATTGGAAAGTTGTTGTTTTTCCTGATATTATGGTTTGTGGTAGGTATTTATGTTATTCCTACTTTTTTAAAACGTTCCCGCCGATGGATGGGAAATGAGACGCTGCTTATTGTGTCGTTGGCCTTATGCTTCGGTATGGTGGTTGTGGCTGCCCAGGTAGGATTCTCGGCTGCGTTTGGAGCTTTTATAATGGGGTCTATTTTGGCTGAAACAGTGGAAGCCGAGAATATAGAGAAACTGGTGGCACCTGTCAAAGATCTGTTTGGAGCCATATTTTTTGTATCGGTAGGAATGATGGTTGATCCTGCCATGATTGTGGAATATGCATGGCCTATTGTCATCATTACGTTAGCCATTTTATTGGGGCAGGTAATTTTCGGTACAGGTGGTGTGGTTTTGTCAGGGCAACCATTGAAAGTAGCTATGCAGTGCGGTTTCAGTCTGACTCAGATTGGGGAGTTTGCGTTTATTATTGCTTCTCTGGGTGTAAGTTTGAAAGTGACCAGCGATTTTCTGTATCCTATCGTGGTGGCGGTTTCTGTTATCACCACGTTTACCACTCCATACATGATACGTTTGGCTCTGCCGGCTTATAATGTGGTGGAGAAGCGCATTCCGACCAAATGGAAGAGGATGCTCGACCGTTATTCGTCAGGCTCACAGACAGTGAATCATGAAAACAATTGGAAGAAACTATTGGTTGCTATTGGAAAAATTTTGGCCGTTTATTCGGTGTTATGTATAGCTGTGATTGCATTGTCGTTTCATTTCATCATTCCGTTGTTTCGGACTAGTCTGCCTGCTTTTGGCGCAAATCTGGCGGGGGCGGCATTTACCATTGGCTGCATTGCGCCTTTCTTGCGTGCCATCATTATGAAAAAGAATCATTCTATTGAGTTTCAGGCGTTGTGGCAAGACAATCGATTCAATCGGGCACCTCTTATTTCTATCATTCTGTTCCGCATTGTGATAGCTGTCATGTTCGTAATGTTTATTATTGAAAAACTGTTTCAGACTTCCACAACATTGCTGGTCGGCATAGCAGTGTTACTGGTAGTTATGATGATGTTCTCGCGTTGGTTGAAGAAACAATCCATATTTATGGAGCGTACTTTCATTCAGAACTTGCGTTTTCGGGAAGTGCATGCCGAGTTCATGGGGCAGAAACGTCCTGGATACGAAGGTCATCTGTTATCCCGCGATTTGCATCTTTCTGATTTTGATATACCTGCCGATTCTTTATGGGCTGGCCATACATTAAGAGAACTTAATGTGGGGCATAAATACGGAGTGCATATAGCTTCTATTATTCGTGGCATGCATCGCATTAATATACCTGGGGCTAATGTACGTTTGTTTCCCGGTGATACTATACAGGTGATTGGTACGGATGAGCAGTTGAGTGAATTTGCCATTCAAGTGGAACGGGTATCGGTAGCAGTTGAAGAAGATGATTTGGAAAAGCGTGAGATGAATCTGAAACAATTTGTCATTGATTGCCATTCTCCTTTCTTGGGTAAGAATATCAAAGAAAGCGCTATACGGGATGAGTACAAATGCTTGGTGGTAGGTGTTGAGAAAGAAGATAGTACGCTGATGACTCCCGATGTCAACATACCTTTTGCGGAAGGAGATGTAGTGTGGGTGGTAGGTGAAAGGGATGATGTGTACCGTTTGTTAGGGAAGAAGGAAAAAGAGGAGGATTGAATTCCTTATTAGTATATTAAGTTAAAAAATGCAATCACAGTTATTGGTCTTATTTTTACTGTATTTGTGAAGCTTATATGATAAAAGTATAAAGAGATGTATTTTTTTGATAGGTGTGCTATTGTTTCTTCTTTGTTTTATCCGGTTCATTGTGATGAATCGTTGTTTATAACTGCATTTCATAGAAAGTACCCCAAAAGTTTTGTGTTTAACTTTTGGGGTACAACTAAAAATATCCATAAAACTGAATGAGACTTATTTCTTCACAGAAGAGGGAGAATAACGTGCATTCAGTCCGTCAATGATTTCTTGGGTAATATTGTATGCCGGATTAGCGTATAATAAGTTATCGAAACCGGTATTGCTGATAATCAAATCGTATCCTTTATCTTGATTGTAGATTTTAAGGAATGAGTTGATGGAGTCACGCAACTGTAATCCGTTTTTCTGGTTTTCGGAAGCTAGTTCTTCGCTCAACTTCTGTTGCAGAGCCTGCAGATCCTGTTGTTGTTTTTGGATGCGTTGGTATTCTTGCTGAGCACGTTCTGGACTGGCATATCCGTTGTTCTCATATTTACGTTGGAATTCTTTGGCGTCAGCGTCCAGTTTTTTTGCCTTTTCGTTCAATGTAGTGCGGATATTCTCTTCTTTTTGTATCATTACTTCGTTCAAGTCGTTCCAAAAGTTGTACTTGGTCAGCAGCGAATCGATTTCTACATAGGCTATTTTCATGTTAGAAGAACCCGCAGTGTTTGTGGTGTGAGCTGAGGTAGAAGTTGCAGCGTTATTATTGTCGCTACATTGTGCAAACACTAACACAGTGGCCAGTGCTAGAAATCCATTCAGGATGAAATTTGTTTTTTTCATAATCTTTTTCACGTATTGTTTTTATTAATTATTATTCGTTTTGCTATGCTTTTCAATCTCGGCTATGGCATGCTTATTGGGCTTACGCGCTTCGCGGTCTTGCGACTGTATGCATCCCACTCCCTTTTTTCGGAGTGCCTTGTTACCACTTACGTGTGTATTGGGAAACTTTCCTTTCAAAAAGATTCCGATAGATAATAATGCTATGCAGATAGCAACTATTAACACTGTTATAAGGATAGTATCAAGCATTTCTATTATTTTTGTGGTGCAAAGTTAGTGTAAGGTAAGGGAAATGCCAAATTTATTGCAGCATTTCGTGCCTGTGGGCTAAATTTGCGGAGCAAATATAGAATTTTGCTGTGATTTAGCTTTCTCTTTTTCCATTAAAAAAGGGGAACTTTCTTATTTAAGAGAATGATTTAACTAATTTTTGCAAGTTCGGGAAATGAATTTGCCTAAAACAACAAGAAGACTATGGATAAAAAAGATTTAAAACCGGCATCTGTCTTCCATTATTTTGAGGAAATATGCCAAGTGCCGCGTCCTTCCAAAAGAGAAGAGAAAATAATTGCTTATCTGAAAGCGTTTGGTGAAAAACATGGCTTGGAAACGCTTACTGATGAAGCTGGTAATGTATTGATTAAAAAAAATGCCACTCCGGGTAAGGAGAATTTGCGGACTGTAGTTTTGCAGTCTCATATCGACATGGTTTGTGAAAAAAACAGCGATGTGGAGCATGATTTTCTGACCGATCCTATTGAAACAGTTGTGGAGGGTGAATGGTTGAAGGCAAAAGGAACCACATTGGGGGCTGATAATGGTATAGGCGTGGCAACGGAATTGGCGTTATTGGCTGCTACCGATATTGAGCACGGGCCATTGGAATGCCTTTTCACTGTGGATGAAGAAACTGGGTTGACCGGTGCGTTTGCTTTGAAATCTGGATTTATGAGTGGAGATATTTTGATTAATCTGGATTCGGAAGACGAAGGGGAGTTGTTTATCGGTTGTGCAGGTGGTGCAAGTACGGTTGCCGAATTTGCTTATCAATCCATTCCGGCACCACAGGATTATTTTTATTTCCGTGTAGCAATTAAAGGGCTGACAGGTGGGCATTCTGGTGACGATATAAATAAAGGTAGGGCAAATGCCAATAAATTGCTAAATCGTTTCCTTACTCAGCTGGCTTCTAAATATACCTTATATTTGTGTGAGATAGATGGGGGAAATTTGCATAATGCTATTCCTCGTGAAGCGCAGGCATTGTGTGCGGTGCCCATGAAGGACAAAGAGTCGGTTCGTATAGACTTGAATATCTATACCGCCGAGTTGGAAAATGAATATGCAGTGACGGAACCCAATTTGAGAACAGAGCTATCTTCGGAGGCTCCTTGTGAGATGGCTATAGACAGGACAGTCGCCGATCGTTTCCTGAAAGCTGTATATGCTGTTCATAATGGAGTATATGCCATGAGCCAAGATATACCTGGACTGGTGGAGACTTCTTCCAATTTGGCTTCTATCAAACAAGTGGAGGGGAATAAAATCTGTATTGTGACCAGCCAGCGTAGCTCTATCCTTTCATCGCGTAAAGATATGTCCGAGATGGTTCGTTCTGCTTTCTTGCTGGGGGGAGCCGAGGTAACCATTGGCGATGGTTATCCGGGTTGGAAACCGAATCCGGCTTCTCTTATTCTGAGAGTGGCGGTAGATAGCTATAAAAGACTTTTCGGAGTGGAACCTAAAGTGAAAGCGATTCATGCCGGGTTGGAATGTGGTTTGTTTTTGGAGAAATATCCTTCGTTGGATATGGTTTCTTTCGGACCTACTTTGCGTGGTGTTCATTCGCCCGACGAGCGTATGCTGATACCAACGGTAGATAAATTCTGGCGTCATTTGCTGGATGTATTGGTTAATATACCAGCCAAATAGAAGGTGTGAAAAAAATAATTTTGTTTCTTTGTCTGTGTTATTGGGCTGGGGGAATATATGCACAGGAGTCGTTTCGAGTCATGTTTTACAATGTAGAGAACTTGTTTGACTGTCAGCATGATTCGTTGAAAAATGATTATGAGTTTTTGCCGGACGCTCCGAAAGGATGGACGTTGGCCCGTTATTACGATAAACTGACAAAGATAGCGAAAGTTATTATTGCAACAGGAAAGAATCATGTGCCGGATTTGGTAGGACTTTGTGAAGTGGAGAATGATTGCTGTCTGAAAAACTTGGTATGGAACTCACCTTTGCGTGAGGCCAAATATCGGTATGTGATGACCGATTCTCCTGACGAACGCGGCATTGACGTGGCTTTGTTGTATCAGCGTGGAAGTTTTAAGTTGCTGGGTAAGAATATCATTTCTATTCCTCATCAGAAAATGAAGCGTCGTCCTACGCGTGATATTCTTCATGTGATTGGTAAAGTGATGTCAGGGGATACGTTGGATGTATTTGTGTGTCATATGCCTTCCCGTGCTGGTGGTGAGCAGAAAAGCGAATCTTATCGTCTTTTTACTGCAGGAATATTGAATAGGGAAGTAGATTCTATCATGAACATCCGTCAGCATCCCAATGTGATAATTATGGGTGACTTCAATGATTATCCTACAAATAAATCCATTGTTGAAGTATTAGGAGCAGTGGCTCCGAAAGGAGCTGTACAGGCTAGGAAACTATATAATCTGATGAATGGACGCAAGGAAGGCACTTATCGTTATCGTGGCGAGTGGGGGGTGCTTGACCAGCTGATTGTTTCAGGCTTCCTGCTACAGGGGCATGATGGGATGCGCACTTCTTATGACAAGGCACAGATTCTGAAGTATCCGTTCTTGTTGGAAGAAGATGAAAAATACGGTGGTGATATTCCTTCGCGTACTTATTTGGGGAAGAAATATCATGGTGGTTACAGTGACCACTTGCCGGTGTGTGTGGACTTTGAAATAGGAAAATAGAAAAGAGCAGATATGTCAATTTCACCACAGATAACATGGGCTGGATTCGGAATGGTGTTTGCTATTACCAATAGAAACAGTCTATGTGCTCTGTGGTGAAAATAAGATTCGGATGCGATTTTTGTGTTACTATTCGTGATGATACGGGCCGTTGTTTAGTATGGTCATTGCCCGATAGAGTTGTTCTACAAAAATGAGGCGTATCATCTGATGTGAGAAAGTCATTTTGGATAATGATATTTTTTCCTGGGCCACATTATATACTTTGGGGGCGAATCCGTACGGACCTCCGATGACAAATACCAATCGCTTGTTTACGGTATGTGTTTTCCGTTCTATCCAGTCGGCAAATTCTATGGAGCGGAATTCTTTTCCATGTTCGTCCAGTAATACTACTACATCGCCCGGTTGCAAGGATTTTAAAATAAGTTCACCTTCCTTTTCTTTTTGTTGATCCATACTCAGATTTTTGGTGTTCTTGAGCTCGGGGATGACTTCCATATCGAAGGAAATGAAATGCTTCGTACGTTCCACGTAATCACTGATGGCACTGATATAATGTTTCTCTACAGTGCGTCCTACTACTAATAATGTAATTTTCATGCGTTCTTTTCTGGTTTACTTTGCAAAAATACGGAAAATATCTACCTTTGCTTATCAATTCATAAAAAAACAAGAACATTATGGACGAATTAGTGGTAAAAGACTTAATAGACAGATTGATAGATTTGTCTTTCGCTGAAGATATAGGTGATGGAGATCATACTACCTTGTCATGTATTCCTGCAGATGCAATGGGAAAATCGAAGTTGCTGATCAAAGAGGAAGGTATTTTGGCCGGCATCGAAGTTGCTAAAGAAGTATTCCGTCGTTTTGACCCGACAATGAAGGTGGAAGTATTTATTGAAGACGGAACTCATGTGAAACCTGGCGATGTGGCTATGGTGGTGGAAGGCAAGGTGCAATCGCTTCTTCAGACTGAGCGACTGATGCTGAACATTATGCAACGCATGAGTGGTATTGCTACTATGACCAATAAATACGTGAAGAAACTGGAAGGAACCAAGACTCGTGTGCTTGATACACGCAAAACCACTCCAGGAATGCGTATCATGGAGAAAATGGCTGTCAAGATAGGTGGAGGATGCAATCACCGTATCGGCTTGTTTGATATGATTTTGCTGAAAGACAATCATGTGGATTTTGCAGGTGGCATCCACAATGCAGTGTCTCGTGCCAAAGAGTATTGCAAGGCAAAAGGTAAGAATTTGAAAATAGAATTGGAAGTGCGCAATTTTGATGAGTTAAATCAAGCATTGGCCGAAGGGGTGGATCGAATTATGTTCGATAATTTTACACCTGAAGACACTCGTAAGGCTGTAGAGATAGTGGGAGGTCGTTGTGAAACAGAATCTTCGGGTGGTATTACTTACGACACCATGTTGCCTTATGCGCAGGCCGGAGTCGATTTTATTTCGTTTGGTGCACTGACTCATTCGGTGAAGGGAATGGATATGAGTTTCAAAGCTTGCTAAACGGGCATTTCTTCATGTTATTATATGGGGTGCCGCTGTAGGGATGGTGTAATCCCTTGGCAATACACATACGTATGTGTAGCCTGATACATACGTACGTGTAGCTTGATACATACGTACGTGTAGCCTGATACGTACGTATGTGTAGCCTGATGCGAATGTAAGGACTGATAGCGATACCCTCTCATCAAGTTGGTTATTCTTCTTTTCCCTTCATCCTTTCATTTTACTGAAATGGATTGTCAATCAATGTGTTAATAATGACAGGACATCTTTTCATTTTCCTTTCAGCCACCTACACAAGTCCTTTCACATCTGCCTTCAGCGCTTTTTTGTTGTTTGCAAATGAAAGGACGCTGAAAGAACCCTATAGGATGTACTTTCACAGTCGGCCCCCCATCAGCAGGGCGTTTCAGCGGTTAATGAAAGGATGAAGGGAAAAGTAGAATCATGTCAAAATGTTGCCTGTTTGAAGGAGGCAACCGAGCAAAATTGTCGTTTCTTGGCATAACCGAGCTTGAAGGCGATGATAATGCGTTGGTTTTGACAGGCAGAAAGCTCTTAGCTATAAAGTAGAATAGACTTAGGGGTACAGATATATCAAACTGACGTAATATTGTCAACTAAAATATCCGTTTACCCCTTTACTGGATTTCTTGATTTTCTTGCGTTTTTATTGTTCGATCCGTTGTTTGCTTTGTGAGAGTTTGTTCTTTTTTATTTTCTTCTTTAAATCGGGTAGGAGTCATACCTTTCATTTGCTTAAAAGAAGTGCTGAAATATCGTGGATAAGAAAACCCTACTTCATAGGAAATTTCATTGATGTTCATGTTGGTGTTTGTAAGCAAGTAAACGGATTTTTCGATACGTAGCCGGTTGATATAATCATTTACGCCTAATCCCGTCAGTTGTTTTACCTTATTATATAGGGAAGCTCGGCTCATAGCCATTTTGTCGGTTAGAAATTTGATAGAAAGTTCTTCCCCAGCCATGTTTTCATTAATAAGCAGATTGAGTTTGTCTATGAATTCCTCATCTTCTTTGTTATTTGTTTGAGGACATTGTTTGGGTTCTTTTTCTTCATCGATTTCTGTCGCTAATGTTTGGACTACAGGTGTTGTTTCGGGAATGCTTTCTTCTGTTGGTAGTTTATCTTCTTTGTTTCTTAATATGTCGTTTAATATGGCTTGTAGAAAATGATTCATATTACCTTTCATGTGCCGCTCCTTGTGATGAAAATAAATATATCCTATACCGGCTGTTATACATACGAATAGGATGGCGGCTATGCAGATAAACCAATTTGTCTTATACCAAGGAGGGGTAATGATGATGTTTATCAAACATTTAGGCTGGGTATGATTTCCGTCTTTGGTATTACATGTTCCCCATATCGTATAATTACCCGCAGATAGGGAAGATAGATTGAGTGTCGGATCGTAAGTCTCTATCAATTGTTTTCCTCTACTTTCAATTGTATATTGGATCAGGTATTTTTGGAATACATCTCTGTTTTTTATTTTAAGCTGTATGGATAGAGAATTATAGTTCCAAGGTATTTTTATAGTGTTTTCTTTGATTCTTTTTAAAGATGAAATGCCATTGAAAAAGATGTCGGATAAGTATATTTCCGGAATTTGGGCATCTATATCTGGAATACGGGTGTTGATTTTGACCAATCCTTCTGAGCCTCCTAAATAGATATAATCTTTGTTGGATTGTTTTTGATATGCAAATAAGATTTCGTTGGCCGGAAATCCGTCCGAATTGTTCCAGAGAGTGAATCTGTTTTCCTTAATAATATATGAGTATAGTTGATTTTGGGCGCAGATCCACAGACGTTCTTTTTTGTCGGCGATGAGGTATGATATGTTGTGAAAGAGCTTGGTATGGATGCGGTGATACTTTCGGCTTTTCAGGTCGAAGAACCCTAGTCCCTTGTTGGTTCCGGTCCATATCATGCGATCATTGTCGTAGGACATGGATGTGATGGTTTCATTCTTTTCCAATTCAAACAGTAGGCGGATACTATCGTTTTGTTGATCTACCCAGAAAGCTTGGTTGGCACATTTTAAAAGAGAAAATTTGTCATTGGAATATGACAGGCAAAGGGCATCGTTAGAGAAATCATAGTTATGGTCTGTAGGCATCTTTGTAAATGTGTGGTGCTGTGTATCGTATGTGTATGCGTTACGGCTGATGATGTATATTTTATTGTCTGCTACTTGATGAGCCAAAGGAAGATAGCCGTAAAAACATTCTTTATAGTTAGTATCTTTATCAATAATGATGAAAGGACGATACTGCTTTGTTTTCTTATTGAACAGAAAGATACCTTTAGTATATAAGGAAACCATAAGTTCAGAATCGGATATTTCGGCGATGGACAGTACTTTGTCTCCATAAGTAGATGGAAAATGAGTGAACTTATCGGTAGACGGATCATATAGATTGATACCTCCTCCATCGGTCCCGATCCATACCTTCCCGCTTTTTTCTTCATAAAGGCTGATGATGGACTGGTCGCTTAGCCCGTTGCTGTTGCCCAAAACCGCTTCTTTATAAGTCTTGATATATGTTTCTTTAATACTGAATATGCCTCCACGCACACTGCCTGCCCATAGATTTTTATCTTTGTCTTTATAAAACAAGGTGATGGAATTGGATGGCAGGGAAGAATTGTCGCCAACGATGTGGCGTAACTGCGAAAACTGCCGGGTTTTTGGAACAAATAAGTTGATTCCGTCTCCATCTGTTGCCAGCCATAATTTGCCATGATGTTCTGTTATATCTAAAATATAATTGTTATTCAATCCGGAATTGGCTTGGGTATAATGTTGTTGGATCATTCCATTTCGGTCATAGCAGTAAAGTCCATATCCGTAGAAGGAAGTGTAAATATGCTCATCAGTAATGTATAACGAAGTCAGCAGATTGGGGCTGCTCGGGATAAAGAGGCTGAATTGGTGAGACAGGCAGTCGTACAGATAGATTCCTTTTCTTCGGGTACCGATTAAGATTTTATTCTTTTCCAGATAGATCATTTTCTGGATTCTGTAATCTACCAGATTGATGTCCTTTCCGTTTTTCTCTTCTTCGATGTAGATGGTCTTTATTTCTTTACTATTGTAGTCATAACAATAAATGATGTTTTCGCTTCCGAACCATATTCCTCCTTCAACTTGGATGGATGAATAGACTGTACGGGAATCGATGGTACTGAAACTATCGTGTTCGGAGTCATAAAGCGCCAGCCCTTTTTGAGTCGCTATCCAGAAATTCCCTAAAGAATCTTCAGCCAAGTGGTTGATATAATTGCCAGGTAGGGAAGTGGAGTCATCCGAATGATGCAGATAGGTTTTAATACCTTCCTGCGTATAACTGTTTAGTCCGCTTTGGGTACCTATCCACAGTGTTCCTTTATTATCGAGCAGGATAGACTGGGCTGTAGCTTGAGAAAGCCCTTGCTTAATGGAAAGTTGGGTGAATGAATAGTTGATGTCGTGTCCAAAAGAGAGCATTTGCGCTTCTATCCACAAGAACAAGATGGTGATTAAGGTGCGATACATTGTAATACAGTTTTCTGCAAAAATACATTTTTTTTCTGTGGATAAGGGGTGGGAAGCTTGTTTTTTCGGGCGTCAAATGATGAAAAAGACTATTTTTGATATTAAAAGGCTGATTTTTGACTCTCTCTGGACAATATTTGACTTCATTTATACGATTCTTGACCTTGTTGATTGGCAGATATACTAAGTTTGCATCATCGAAATAAAGGAAATGACTTTGTAAACTAAAATTGATGTAGCTATGAAAAAGGTGATACTTTTATTATTGTTGGTATGCAGTATGATTGCTTGTACTCATACACCGAAATGGGAGTTGGTATGGGAAGACAATTTTGATGGAGCAGAACTAGACTCTACTATTTGGAGTCGTATTCCTAGAGGAACTCCTGACTGGCAGAACACCCAGTCGTTTGATGACCGTTGTTACGAAATGCGTAACGGACTCTTGATTTTAAAAGGAATAGTGAATGATAATTGTGAATCGGATACTGCTAAGTTTCTAACCGGAGGGGTGTGGACAAAAGACAAGCATGCTTTTCATAGAGGTCGTATCGAAGTAAAAGCCCGATTGCATGGGGCAAAAGGGGCGTGGCCTGCTATTTGGACATTACCATACGAAGCAGACAAATATCCTTGGCCTATGGGAGGAGAGGTGGATATTATGGAGCGCTTGAATTATGATTCCATAGTCTATCAGACTGTGCATTCACATTATACTTATACATTGGGGATAGAAAATAATCCGAAGCATGGGAGCACTACACAGATTACTCCAGAGGACTTCAATATATATGGAGTGGATTTTTGGCCGGACAGTTTGGTGTTTCATGTAAATGGGAAGAGGCATTTCGTTTATCCCCGCATCGAAACGGAGCAGGAAGGGCAGTTCCCCTTTGACATACCTCAATATTTGCTGATCGATATGCAGTTGGGAGGTACTTGGGTAGGCCCTGTAGATTCTGTGGATTTGCCGGTAGAAATGGAAGTGGACTGGGTACGCCATTATCAATGGCGATGAAATAGTTTCGGCAGAATATGAATAATGATAATATAATTGATAGAAAACCTATTAACTTAGTTAAATTTAAACTTATGGAAAAACAAAGGCAAAAAATGTTTCGCATGTTTTTGGCAAGCGTCCTGATGCTGTTCTCGTTTACGATATATGCACAGGAACGTACGGTGACAGGTAAGGTGTATGATGCATCTGGTGAATCTATAATAGGAGCCAGTGTGATGGTGCAAGGCACTACTCTAGGGGTTATAACTGATATAGATGGTGCTTTTGAACTGAAGGTGCAGCCTTCACAATCTTTAGTAGTCAGTTTCTTGGGCTATAAGGATGTGATTCTGCCGGTAGGAAACAAAACAAATTTTAAGATTGTTTTGGAGGAAGATTCAAAGAAATTGGATGAAGTGGTTGTTGTAGGATACGCCACTCAGAAGAAAGTGAATTTGACAGGATCTGTGGCTTCGGTATCTGCAAAAGATATTCAAGATATTCCGGTAGCCAATACGACAACTTTGTTGCAAGGGCGTTTGCCAGGATTAGTGCTGACTCAGAATGGAGCACAAGCCGGTAATGATAACCCGGAAATCAGAATCCGCGGTATTGGTACTTTTGGCAACAACAACCCGATGGTGCTGATTGACGGGGTAGAGGGTAGTATTTCACAAATTGCAGAAATACCTTCTGCGGATATTGAAAGTATTTCTGTATTGAAAGATGCGGCTTCAGCTGCTATATACGGTGTGCGTGCTGCCAATGGTGTCATATTGATTACTACTAAAAAGGGACAGGCTTCAAGCAAGGTGAAAGTGGCCTATTCGGGCAGCTACACTTTGCAAACACCGGGTATTATTCCTGATTATATAGACAGCTATAACTGGGCTTTGATGAGAAATGAGGTAAAACCTGGTACTTTTTCTGAAGAAGCTTTGCAGAAACTGAAAGACGGATCAGATCCAGACCATTATGCAAATACCAACTGGTTGGATGCTGTTTTGCGTAATGCCAGTATGCATCAACATCATTTGTCTGTATCTGGGGGTAGTGAGAATACGCATTTTATGACTTCTGTAGCTTATTCCAATCAGGATGGTATTATGCTGAAGACAGGAGTGGAGCGTTTCTCTTTCCGTTCAAATGTTGATACCCGATACAAACGTTTCACTTTTGGACTGAATTTGTCTGGTAACAAGAATAATCTGACCGCTCCTGCTGTAGCCCCTTCGGGCGATAGCGGTATCATGCGGTATGTTTCTTGGTTTACTCGTCCTACTGTTCCGGTGATGTATTCTAACGGATATTATGGATATGTAGATGGATCGATGACAAATGCTGAAGATATCAAAAATCCTGTTGAATTAATGTCTTTGGGACACCGGAGTAACGAATATTGGAGATTTAACGGAAAAGCGTTTGCCGGAATTGACTTGTGGGACGGATTAAAGTTTCAAACCAGTTTGGCTTATGCTTTTGATTTAAATGCAACAAAAACATATTCTCCCAAGTCTCCGGCTCGTTATGATGCAGATGGGAATGTAAAGAAAGCAGCAGGACAGACAAATAAGGAAGAAGATTACTGGTACCGCAATGCGACATGGACAAACGAAAATTTGCTGACTTATAACAAGGTGTTTGATAAACATAATGTCAGTGTGTTGCTGGGACATTCTATCATCGGGTCACGTTTTTATACGACAGCTGCTTCTATACAGGGATTTCCTACTGAAAATATTTATGAACTCGATGGAGGTACAATCAATCCAGGAACAAGAGGAAATTCGGAAGAATATAAGCTTCAGTCATTTTTTGGCCGTGTGAATTATAGTTATGATGACCGTTATCTGTTTGAATTCAATATTCGCCATGATGGTTCTTCACGTATGCCTAAAGCTAATCGCTATGCCACATTCCCTTCTGTATCAGGAGGATGGGTGTTCTCGAATGAAGCTTTTATGGAGAACTGTAGAAATTTCTCTCTTGGTAAGTTACGTCTGTCATGGGGTAAGTTGGGTAATCAGGAAATTGGTAATTATGCTTATGCGGCTACTTTGGGAGCAAGTGGAAATTATTTCTTTGATCAAGGTGGAGATAAGCAAGCCGGTATGGTACAAACTTCTGTTCCGAATGAAAATATCAAATGGGAAACCACTCGTTCCATCAATGTAGCCCTTGACCTTGGATTCTTTAATAATAGAGTACAGACTACTTTTGAATGGTTTGATAAGAAAACTTCTGATATCTTGATGCAGTTGGCTATGCCGGGCATATTCTTGGGGTCTCTTAATGCTCCTTATCAGAATGTGGGCGCAGTTCGTAACCGTGGTTGGGAATGGAATGTGAATTACTCGGATAGTAAAGGCGATTGGGCTTGGAATGTAGGATTCAATCTGTCACATGTAAAAAATGAAATTTTGGAGATGGGAGGTTTAAAAGAAACAATTAGTGGGCAAACAATTAATCGTATAGGTAATCCTATTGGCGCTTATTTTGGATATAAAGCGATTGGTATTTACCGTACTGAATCTGATTTACAGCGTACTAATTCAAAAGGAGAGGTTATTAAACAAAATGGTGTGGCTCCTAAATTGGGTGATATCATGTATGCTGATTTGAATGATGACGGAAATATTACTGCTGAGGATCGGGATATCATTGGTAATCCTTTTCCTAAATATTCTTACAGTCTTAATTTGGGGGCTTCTTGGAAGAACTTTGATTTGTCTACTTTCTGGCAAGGTGTGGGAGGTATTTATCGTTATAGCTGGGAAACTACAACCGACATTCGAGGTAACTTTACTGATCGTTGGCTGGATCGCTATTCTGCTGATAATGTAGATGCTTCTATGCCAGCATTGGGTAATGCGATAAATGATTCCTACTCTTCATTTTGGTTGGAAAATTCTAGCTATTTGCGTCTGAAAAATCTAGAGTTCGGTTATACATTCCGTCAACCTGGACTTGCTAAGATAGGTGTATCTAGTGTCCGTGTTTATTTTGCCGGAAGTAATCTGTTGACATTTACATCTTTGAAAAACTGGGATCCAGAAAAGACATCGGGTGATGCTAGAAATGACGTACATCCTAATATGAAAACTTATTCGTTTGGATTAAATATTCAATTCTAATTACTAAGGAGGATATATACTATGTTGAAGAATAAAAAAAATATATGCAGAGTTTTATTGTTGTCTGGAATGCTGATGGCTTCCAGTGCATGTTCGGATAGTTTTTTACAAACAGACTCTCCAAACCAGCCTTCACAAACCACTTATTGGCAGACAGAATCGGATGCGTTGATGGCTTTGACAGCCTGTTATGATGCTATGCAGAGTCAAAATCTGTATGATGACAACATTGACGGATGGAAATTTGGTTTTCTAGGGCGTGAGACCAGTACGGACAATGGTGACCATACATGGGGTGACTGGATGTTGGGAAGTTCTATCTCGAAATGTGCTTCAGCCACTACCGATGAATGTTTTTCCATGTATTGGAATGCCAATTATGAAGTGATTAAACGTTGCAACATGTTGGTGGAAAATGTGGAACGTATTCCGATGGAGGCAGAAAAAATAGATGCATACAAGGCGGAGGCCGTAGCATTGAGAGCCTTAATGTATTGCAACCTGATTTCTGTGTTTCGCGATGTTCCCTATCTGACTAAACCTTTGACATTGGCTGAAGCACAGGCTCCAAAGACAGAACGTAGCCAGATAGTTTCTTCTTTGCTGGAAGATTTGAAAACCTGGATTCCTAAAATACCTGTAATAGGAAAAGCTCAGGCTGGACGTATGACCCAAGAAGCGGCTTATGCCATTATGGGACGAGTTGCTCTTTTTAATCAGCGTTGGGACGAAGCCATTGCTGCTTATAAAAATGTGATAGGTAAGGTACAATTGTTCACGTCGGGTGATGGTAGTGATTATGCTGCCAATTTTGCTGATTTGTTTACCGAAAAGAATGAAACGGCGGCAGAGGTGTTGCTTAGTGTGCATTATAAAGGTCCTGGACTGGGGGAAGGCAATTGTTTCGGTGTTTGTTGGTCGGCTCCAATGAATGCCATTGAAGGTTCAATGAACCTGTGTGATGATTTTTATTGTATTGATGGATTACCTATTGACAAATCACCTCTGTTTAAGGGAAATCTGGCAGAAGGTGCGCATACCAAGGCTGAACCGGACATGGGACGCTATGAAAACCGCGACCCGCGAATGAAAGGAACTTTGATGGTGCCGGGCATGGAATGGAACGGGAAACTGTATACCAATAATTTGCCTGCAAGTTCTACTTGCTGTATCCGTAAGTGGTACACTCCGGAAAATACGGCCAATGAATACGATGGCAGTTTAGACTTCTATATCATTCGTTATGCTGAAGTGCTTCTATCGCTTTCGGAAGCGATGATTGAAAAGGGAGGTTATCCGCAGGCGGAAGTGACCGAATATATCAATGAAGTTCGTGCCCGCGTGGGCATGCCGGCCGTAGAATCTGTAGAGGGAACGAATCTGACTCAGGAGGAGTTACGGGCTATTGTACGTCATGAACGTCGGGTAGAACTGGCTTTTGAGGATTTGCGCTTTGCCGATCTTTATCGTTGGGGAGAATTTGAAAATGCCCAGAAACGTATGCAAAAGGATCAGTCATTCTATGGATTCGGAGCAGTGCCGAGAGGTAATATCCGGGGTGGACAAGATCTGGTGTGGCCTATTCCGCAAAGTGAGATTGATACAAACCCGATGTTGGAACAGCATAATGAATGGCGATAGCCATACAGAAAATGTATAGGGTAAGAGGTTGTAATTTAGTGATTTATTGAAAAAAGAATGGCAGGCTGAAGCTAAATGAAGCTGAAGCTTGCC
Organism: uncultured Bacteroides sp.; assembly: GCA_947173895.1. Lineage (GTDB taxonomy): Bacteria > Bacteroidota > Bacteroidia > Bacteroidales > Bacteroidaceae > Phocaeicola. The sequence goes on from CAMWGU010000030.1 coordinate 31,567, forward strand.
TTTTTTTATTACCAAACTTGCTGTGCATATAATTTCTTCTTTCGGCTCTTTGTCTTATCTTTGTTGCATAAATCTGAAAATTATTAAGTTTATGAAGAGAAATTTTTTTTTGCAATGGTGTGGACTTCTGTTGTTCATGTGGGTGTGCTCTGTTCCTGCTGAAGCCCAAGACTTGAAGTCCATCTTGTCGGGGGTGGCAAAAGCGGTGATCGGTGATAAAGCTACTACAGCTCGTTCTATTATCGGTACATGGTCCTATCAGGCTCCCGAATGTCAGTTTGAAAGCGACCGGTTATTGGCAAAGGCAGGTGGGGAAGTGGCAGCCAAAGAAGTGGAAGAAAGGTTACAGACCGTATATGATAAGGCTGGACTGACCGGAATACAATACACGTTCAACGAAGATGGCACGTATTCTTATATATTGAAAAAACGTACAGTGAGTGGCACGTATGTTTTTGATGACAAGGCCAAGACAATTACCATGAAAGGGAAATTGGGAATACAGACGGTGGCTTATGTGACAGTGACCGGAAATAGTATGAGCCTTGTGTTTAATGCTGATAAACTGATGTCTATATTGAAAATGATAACTGGGGCGGCTTCTAAAGTCAATTCTACAGCTGCTACTCTAAACGAAGTGGCTGGGGCTTATGACGGGCTGATGTTAGGCTTTGATTTGAAGAAATAAGTTTTGTGCAGAGCGGTGTACCCACATTCATGCCGGATGATTCTGCATCACTTGTTGGGATTCTGTTGACGGGTAGTCGCATTTATTTTCTAGATTTTAGTAGTCGCTTTTTGTCCTTTGAAATTCCTAAAAAGAATCTGTACGTTTGCGTTGTAAAACACGTACGTATGTGTAAGCCTATACATGAGGGTGTGTCAAAACCGGCACATCCTCTTTTCATATCC
>CAMWGU010000031.1 GCA_947173895.1 uncultured Bacteroides sp.
AAATGATGTTACGTTTGATATTCATAATTGGGTGCGTTTGAAATTCTACACCCAAATATACACCCAAAAATTGAAATAGCAAAAGGCATTTAGAAAGATTTAGATTTACTCTGTATCGTGGATAGTGTATGATTATCAGTGATTTGTGATTTTATGATATTTTCTGAAAGCGTAGGTTCGAGAGCCTATCTCTCCGCTGAACTAACCGGACAAAACCGGACAAAGAACAGCCAAGTCCCACAAATTCAACGATTTGTGGGACTTTTTTTATCTCCTTATGTCTGCCCTACCGGACATCATTTAGACCCTAAAAGACAAAGTTAGTAACCTAACTCATACCCCCGACAAACAAAAACGGGAAGGGGGTACAGATTGTCCGAAATTGGCGAAGTCCTGTCGTTATTTGGCTTGCCTGCATAGAACTCATTTTTAGAGAATTACAATAGTTTCGCAACTTAAAAAGTGAGTTATGAAATCGACATTCAACATTTGCTTTTACGCAAAGAAAGACAAGCAGAAAGCCAACGGTGCGTACCCCCTTTTCGCCCGTATCACAGTGGACGGCGTGGCGAGCCGTTTTAACACCAAGCTGGACGTGCTGCCCTCTATTGGGGACGGCAAAATGGGCAAGGCTACCGGACGTACTTCGGAAGCCAGCCGCATAAACCGTATGCAGGATGATATAAACGCATCCTTGAATACCATTTACCACGAAATGTAGCGGCGTGACAACTACGTGACCGCCGAGAAAGTGAAGAATGAGTTCTTGGGACACAGCGAGAGCCACGAAACAATCCTTACCCTGTTCCAAAAGTATGATGACGGTATGAAGCGGTTGGTTGGCATATCCAAGACGATAGCGATCTACCGTAAGTATGAAGTTACCCGCCACCACCTTGCCGAGTTCATTCAAAGCAAGTACAACGTATCGGACATATCCATTAAGGAGATTACCCCGATGTTCATTACCGATTTTGAGTTATATTTGCGTACCGTGTAGATACTAATTGAAAAGTATGTGACGGCATTTTCTATTTCAAATCGTCATCTGACGGCATTGGTCTATTTTTGTGATAAAATGATGGATTAAAACCTTATTTTCTTACGAATGATAATTTTTTAGAAAAAAAATCTTAGTTTTATTTGTTAGTTAAGAAAAACGCTTTACCTTTGCAGTCGTTAAAAGATACGATATATGAATATTACTACTCTAAATAACCTGGCAGTCCTGCATATTATTCGCGTCGTGGTGGTCACACTGGGAGCGTGAGAAAGGTTGTGTATGTGTAGTTGTACATATAAATGAATAATCGAAGAAAGCCTTTCTCATTATGTGAGGAAGGCTTTTTTCGATGGAATGAATATAGAATGTTATAGATTTTAGGATAAAATGAAGAATCAGTTGCGCAGTTCGTTTAGCACACAAGGTCGCCGTATGGCAGGAGCTAGAGCTCTATGGGTGGCTAACGGTATGAAAAAAGAAATGATGGGCAAGCCCATTATAGCTATAGTAAACTCGTTTACACAATTTGTTCCGGGACATACCCACCTGCATGAAATTGGTCAGCAGGTGAAGGCCGAGATTGAGAAGCTAGGATGTTTTGCAGCAGAATTCAACACTATTGCTATTGATGATGGTATAGCTATGGGGCATGATGGCATGCTCTATTCGCTGCCAAGCCGAGATATCATTGCTGATAGTGTGGAATATATGGTGAATGCCCACAAAGCAGACGCGATGGTGTGTATCAGCAATTGTGACAAAATCACTCCAGGGATGTTGATGGCTACTATGAGACTGAATATTCCTACTGTCTTTGTATCGGGCGGACCGATGGAGGCAGGAGAGTGGAACGGACGACATCTTGACTTGATAGATGCTATGATTCAGTCTGCCGATTTATCGGTCAGCGATGAAGAAGTGGCTCGGATTGAAGATAATGCATGTCCGGGATGTGGCTGTTGCTCAGGAATGTTTACGGCTAATTCCATGAACTGCCTTAATGAAGCTATCGGGTTGGCACTTCCTGGAAATGGTACGATATTGGCCACTCATGCCAACCGTACTCGCCTGTTTAAGGATGCGGCTGCACTGATTGTGAAGAATGCTTATAAATATTATGAAGAAGGAGATGACAGTGTGTTGCCACGTAGCATTGCTACTCGGGAAGCATTCTTGAATGCCATGACGCTGGATATTGCAATGGGAGGATCGACCAATACGGTGCTTCATCTGCTGGCTGTTGCCCATGAAGCGGAGGTCGATTTTAAAATGGATGATATTGATATGCTCTCGCGTTGTGTGCCCTGCTTGTGTAAAGTGGCTCCAAATACGCAGAAATACCATATACAGGATGTGAACCGTGCCGGGGGAATTTTGAATATTTTGGGAGAACTGGCCAAAGGTGGGCTGTTGAAGACGGAAACAAAACGTGTGGACGGGCTGACACTGAAGGAAGCTATTGATAAATATAACATAGGTAAGGAAGAAGTGGATGCGGAAGCAAGACGTATCTACTCAAGCGCTCCGGGAAACAAGTTTAATATAGTGCTGGGAAGTCAGGACACTGTTTACGGGCAGCTGGATACCGACCGTGCCAATGGTTGCATTCGCGATTTGCAGCATGCTTATAGCAAGGATGGCGGTCTGGCTGTTCTAAAAGGCAATATAGCGCAGGACGGTTGTGTGGTGAAAACTGCCGGTGTGGATGAAAGTATCTGGAAATTCTCAGGACCGGCCAAGGTGTTTGATTCGCAGGAAGCGGCCTGTGAAGGCATTTTGGGTGGCAAGGTAGTAAGTGGCGATGTGGTCGTTATTACTCATGAGGGTCCGAAAGGAGGACCGGGCATGCAGGAGATGCTTTATCCTACTTCTTATATCAAATCCAAACATTTGGGCAAAGAATGTGCTTTGATTACGGACGGGCGTTTCAGCGGAGGCACTTCCGGACTGAGTATTGGACATATTTCTCCGGAAGCAGCGGCAGGAGGAAATATTGGGAAAATTCAGGATGGTGATTTCATTGAGATTGATATTCCGAACCGGACTATTCATGTGAGACTGAGTGACGAGGAATTGGCCGAACGGCCGATGAGACCACTGACGCGTGACAGGAAAATTCCCAAGAGCCTGAAAGCATACGCCACTATGGTAAGCTCGGCTGATAAGGGAGGAGTGAGAATGATTGACTAAAATTCGAAAAAACAATTATGGCAAAAGAAAAGATAACAGGAGCGGAAGCGATGATGCGCTCGTTGGAGCATCAAGGAGTAAAGACGCTTTTCGGATATCCCGGAGGCTCTATCATGCCTACTTTTGATGCTTTATATCATCATAGGAATACATTAAATCATATATTGGTTCGTCACGAACAGGGAGCTGCTCATGCGGCGCAAGGATTTGCCCGTGTTTCCGGCGAAGTGGGAGTATGTTTGGTAACTAGCGGACCGGGTGCGACGAATACCATTACCGGAGTGGCCGATGCCATGATTGATAGCACGCCTATCGTGGTAATTGCCGGGCAGGTGGGGGCTTCTTTCTTAGGTACGGATGCTTTTCAGGAAGTGGACTTGGTGGGAGTGACCCAACCAATATCCAAATGGAGTTATCAGATACGTCGGGCCGAAGATGTGGCATGGGCTGTGGCACGTGCGTTCTATATTGCCAAAAGCGGTCGTCCGGGACCTGTTGTGCTGGACTTTGCTAAAAACGCGCAGGTGGAACTGGTGGACTATGAACCTATGAAGCTTGAGTTTATACGTAGTTATGATCCCGAACCCGATCCTGATAGGGAGGCTTTGGAGAAAGCGGCCGAACTGATCAATCAGGCGAAAAAACCATTTGTACTGGTGGGGCAAGGTGTGGAATTGGGAAATGCACAGGAAGAGTTGCGCACATTTATAGAAAAGGCTGATATACCGTGTGGGTGTACTTTGCTGGGGCTTTCGGCTTTGCCGACTGCACATCCGTTGAATAAAGGGATGCTGGGTATGCATGGTAACTTGGGGCCTAATGTGAAAACTAATGAATGTGATGTATTGATTGCCATAGGGATGCGTTTTGACGACCGTGTGACCGGTAATTTGGAAACCTATGCCAGACAGGCAAAGGTGATTCATTTAGATATCGATCATTCTGAGATTGACAAGAATGTAAAGGCGGATGTGCCTGTAGTAGGGAATTGCAAGCATACTTTGCCCATGCTGACAAAACTGATTCATGAAAACAAGCATACTGATTGGATTGATAGTTTTGCCGAACATGAACAGACGGAGTATGAGCATGTCATTAGCAAAGAGATTCATCCTACCGAAGGTGCGTTGAACATGGGAGAAGTGGTGCGTGCCGTAAGCGAGGCTTCAAATAATGAGGCTGTATTGGTGACAGATGTGGGACAGAATCAGATGATGTCTGCCCGTTATTTTAAATATAGCAAAAAACGCAGTATTGTTACTTCGGGCGGATTGGGAACCATGGGATTCGGGTTGCCGGCAGCTATAGGGGCCACTTTTGGATGTCCCGACCGCACGGTGTGTGTGTTTATGGGAGATGGCGGATTGCAGATGAACCTTCAGGAACTGGGAACTGTCATGGAACAAAAGGCACCGGTAAAGATGATTTTGATGAACAATAATTATTTGGGAAATGTCCGTCAGTGGCAGGCTATGTTTTTCGGCCGTCGCTATTCGTTTACTCCGATGATGAATCCGGATTATATGAAGATTGCTGAAGCCTACGGCATTCCTTCGTGCCGTGTGATAGAGCGTGGAGATTTGCAAGATGCCATCCGCGAAATGCTGGCTACCGATGGCCCGTTCCTGTTGGAGGCTTGTGTGGTAGAAGAGGGAAATGTATTGCCAATGACACCTCCCGGAGGATCGGTGAATCAGATGTTGCTGGAATGCTAATGAAATTAAGAATGGAGCTTTAATTTACTAAGTTATGGACAAGACATTATATACATTAATCGTTCATTCAGAGAATATAGCCGGATTGCTAAACCAGATAACAGCAGTGTTTACCCGCCAGCAGATTAATATCGAGAGCCTGAATGTTTCTGCATCTTCCATTAAAGGGGTGCATAAATATACTATTACCGCTTGGACCACTCAAGATGTGATTGAAAAGGTGGTGAAGCAGATAGAGAAAAAGATAGATGTTTTGCAGGCGCATTATTTCACTGATAGCGAAATTTATCAGCATGAGATCGCTTTGTACAAAGTGTCTACCCCTGAGTTTCAGGGAAATCCTATGGGATCAAAACTCATCCGCCGTTATAGTGCCCGCATTGTAGAGGTGAATCCGGTTTTTTCTATTGTAGAGAAAAATGGTGTAAGTGAAGATATAACGGCTCTTTACGAGGAGCTGCGCGGACTGGGATGTGTATTACAGTTTGTGCGTTCGGGGCGTGTGGCTATCACTACCAGTTGTTTTGAGCGTGTGAATGAATACTTGATCCAACGGGAGGAGAAGTATCGTCAAAAAAAGGAGGAGGCATGACGGGCGGTGAGGATAAAGTAGGAACCTACAAGTTTGTTGCCGAGCCTTTTCATTGTGATTTCAGTGGGAGACTGACGATGAGTGTTTTGGGAAATCATTTGCTGAACTGTGCGGGATTCCATGCCGCCGACAGGGGATTTGGTATGGCCACACTCAATGAAAATCATTATACATGGGTGCTTTCCCGTTTGGCTGTGGAACTGGAGGACATGCCCCGTCAGTATGAAGAATTCAGCATTCAGACATGGGTGGAGAATGTCTACCGTCTTTTTACCGACCGCAATTTTGCTATTCTGAACAACGAGGGAAAGCCGATTGGATATGCCCGTTCTGTATGGGCGATGATCAGTATGGAGACACGCAAACCTGCCGATTTGCTTACACTTCATGGGGGGAGTATTACCGGTTATGTATGCGATAAGGAATGCCCTATAGGAAAGCCTGGCCGCGTCAAGGTGGCGGAAAAGACTCCGCTCTTTCACTATCAGATCCGATATAGTGATATTGACATCAACGGGCATGTGAACAGCATTAAGTATATCGAACATATTTTGGATTTGTTTCCTATCGGGCTTTTCAAGGAGAAGCGTATCAAACGGTTTGAGATGGCCTACGTAGCCGAGAGTTATTATGATGATACGTTGAATTTCTATCGCGAAAAAGTAGGTGAGAATGAGTATGATATAGAAGTGAGGAAGAATGGCACGGATGTTGTCGTTCGTAGTAAAGTGATATTTATGTAGAATCTAATTTTTAATTTATAATTTATATTAAAATGGCACAATTGAATTTTGGCGGTGTTACAGAAACTGTAGTGATCCGCGATGAATTTCCTTTGGAAAAGGCACGTGAAGTATTGAAAGATGAAACAATCGCTGTAATAGGTTATGGCGTGCAGGGACCGGGACAGTCCTTGAACCTTCGTGATAACGGTTTCAATGTAATCGTGGGCCAGCGTCCGGGAAAAACATTTGATAAAGCTGTTGCTGACGGATGGGTTCCGGGTGAAACATTGTTTGGTATCGAAGAAGCTTGTCAGAAGGCCACTATCGTGATGTGCCTGTTGTCTGACGCGGCGGTGATGTCTGTATGGCCTACTATCAAACCATATTTGACTGCGGGCAAGGCGCTTTATTTCTCTCATGGTTTCGCTATTACTTGGAATGACCGTACAGGTGTGGTTCCTCCTGCTGATATTGATGTAATCATGGTTGCTCCCAAAGGTTCGGGCACTTCATTGCGTACTATGTTCCTCGAAGGCCGTGGCTTGAATTCTTCATATGCTATTTATCAGGATGTAACCGGAAAAGCATACGAACGTACTATCGCATTGGGTATCGGTATCGGTTCTGGTTATTTGTTTGAAACGACATTCCAGCGTGAGGCAACTTCCGACCTGACAGGTGAGCGCGGCTCATTGATGGGGGCTATTCAGGGACTGTTGTTGGCTCAGTATGAGGTGTTGCGCGAGAACGGACACTCTCCTTCTGAGGCGTTCAACGAAACGGTGGAAGAGTTGACTCAATCGTTGATGCCTTTGTTTGCAAAGAATGGTATGGACTGGATGTATGCCAATTGTTCTACTACGGCTCAGCGTGGTGCATTGGATTGGATGACTCCTTTCCACGATGCTATCAAGCCGGTGGTCGAGAAGTTGTATCACAGCGTGAAGACGGGTAACGAGGCACAGATTTCTATTGATTCCAACTCTAAACCCGATTATCGTGAGAAATTGGAAGAGGAACTGAAGGCATTGCGCGAAAGCGAGATGTGGCAGACTGCCGTTACAGTGCGTAAACTTCGTCCGGAAAACAATTAATCGTTTGATTATTTATATCGTATGAGAGCGGAGGCGCTGACAAGGCGTTTCCGCTTTCTTTTTTCGTTTCCCATCGGTCGCAGGGACGAAGTGTGCTCATTGGATTGGTCGCTTTCCTCTGTTTTTGGCTATTTCTTCTTTTTGAGAGATGCAAAGTTAAGTGGCTACGGTAAAAAAGAGAATGGACAGGATAGGGTGGAATGCTTTGGCAATCATGCAGATGAATGTTTTCGTCAGTCGCCTTGCTGTTGTCCTTTTATCAAGGAATTTTAGTGTAAAAAACTCTCTTTCTATTGCTGTCTGAATGGCTTTGAAAGCACCCGAAAATACGTACGTACGTGTGGGCTCACACATACGTACGTGTAGGTCTACACATACGGTCGCGAAGGTCCACACGTACGTACGTGTTTTATTCTGGCTCGGTATGGGTACTTTTTCAGTTTTTTTAGATAAGGAATTCTGTATGGGAAGATATATTAATTCCGTTATAGGTGTTGTTTTTTTGGTGCGTAATCATTAATTTTGTGGAAACTTGGTTTGGATATGAATAATAGATTCTCCTATTTACTTGTTGGGTGCATGTTTCCATTTGTTTCTTTTCATGCACAAGAAAGTTCTAACTTTCCACCACGTTATTCTGTAGTGAACGATCTTACAGACTATGTTGTATGGCAACTTGTATATCCCGACTCTTTGTTGGGAGCGGATGTTGCAGGCGAAGCCGTGTGTAGGCTTCACATTGATAGTTTGGGAGCAATCAGCAGCAAGTCTGTTGAGGCTACGCATCCTTTGTTTACCCGAGCGGTAGAAGAAGTGATTGGCGGTATGCATGGATGGCAGCCTGCCAAGCGGACGGGCAAGAACGTCGACAGTACCATTGTTCTCCGCATTCCTTTTGAGCCAGATGCTTATAATGACCGTGTCTGGCGCCAGCAGCAGGTATTGGAACCTTGCAGGGGACAGGATGCCGATTCTATACCAAGATTTCCCGATGATATCCGTCGGCTTGTGATGGGCAATATGAGTTGGCCGAATGATAGTGTGGATAAGGCGGTTGCCATTTGTCGCTTCACAGTGGACGAAAGGGGGAAAGTTGGAAATGTGCGCGTCATAAAAGGCACTCATCCAGCTTTTGATGAAGAGTCCATACGTATTCTTTCTAATTTTCCCCGACTGATTCCGGCTATGAAAAACGGGAAGCATGTGGCGTATGATTATTTTTTGACCATGCGTTTCTGGAAAGAAGATTGGGAGCATTACAATGTGTATAGAGCGTGTGCGCAGAAGAATTTTGAAGCAAATCCTTTGGAGCATTATGGCTATTCTTTTTATCCCGGTGGTACGGCTGCCTTGGTGAAATTCATCGGTTCTCATCTGAAAATTACTCCCGAAATGAAGGCTACGGGAAAACGGGGGAGAGTGATTTATAGCTTTAATGTGGATATAGACGGTTCGATGATGGATTTCCAGTTGCTAAAAGGGCTTGATCCGTTGATGGATGCCGAAGCGTTACGGGTGCTTCAACTGGTGGATGAAAAATGGAGTACGGGATATTGCTTCAATTTTAAGAAATGGTATAAGGAGTTTCACGTCAGTCAGTTCACGATTCCGATTATTTTTACTTGGTGATAAAATATAATCGTATGCTTACTCATCGCTTATGTCTTTGTAAAGATGTGCAGGAAAACCTGTATGCCGGTACATCTGGCTGAACAAGTCACTTAAATGTTTCCCTTTAACAGCAACCAATCTCGTAAATGGTGCATGAAAAATTGGTTATGCAACCAATAAGCCTCCTGTTTCGGTAGGTTATGCTGTAGGCTAATACAAGGGGAGGATAAAACACAACTGGCTGTATCAGCATCGATACAGCCAGTTGTGTTCTTGATCCGATTATCGGGGTATACTGATTAGAAGTATAGGTAACGATCGTCTTTTACTTCCGCTTTTTTGTACAGGTCATTGATGAAACCGCCGGCATAACGTCCTGCCATGTTGGACAAGTTGTCAACTTCAGTTTTAGCATCAAATTCTTCTGCACTCTTCTCTCTGTTGTAAACTTGAATCATATAGACTCCAGCGTTTCCTTTGATAGGGCCAGTCAACTTGTTTGCTTCCGCTTTGCTTGCGTATGCGCCCAAAGCAGGTTCGCTGGCACGGGTTACTGACACATAGGCCGGAGCTGAGAAAGTGATATGTTTTACAGAGTCGCTCACTGCATTGGCCATTCCTTTTACTTGCTCAATGCTACTTGCGTTTTTCATTTCGGCCATTAATTTCTCGGCTTTCTTATCTTTGATGATTTCTGCTTTTAGCATATCGGCAACCAGGTTGATATTGCGATATCCGGCAGGATTGATCTTTTCAAGGGCAACTACCATCAAATGGTCATTCTCACCACATTCATACAAAGGAGAAACTTCGCCTTCTTTGGCTTCGAAAATCCATTTCAGTGCTTCGCGTGTGCCTTTCACTCCACCTACACGGTGTTCTGCGCTACGGAAGTCGGCGCGCTCTAACAAGCGGTATCCGTTTTCTTCTGCATTGGCCACCATTTGATCCATGGTAGTGTTTTGTGCAACAAATTGGCTGAATTCATTGTATGCTTTGTTGTAGGTTTCTTTGCTGAATTCTACCGGACGTTTGATGACAGCCACTTGGTATTTGTTCTTCATGGCCTTCTTGTCCAACACTTGAAGAATAATGTTGGATTGTCCGATCTGCAAGTTATTCAGCTCTTTCACGCCAGAGTTGATCAAGGTGTTGATGTACTTGAGGTTGTCAGCATCCAACGATGCGCCTTCGTAGTTGCGTGCTGTCAACCACGTAGACTCGCCTGTCTGGCCATACTTTTTAGCCATTTCGGCAAAGTCTGCTCCGTTTTTCAAGGCATTGAAGATACTGTCAGCTAAAGTGGCTGTTTTTGCTGCGTCTTCAGCATATACCTGAATTTGACGATATTGGATTGAGTCGGGAGCAGTTTGCTTGGTTATGATTTTGAATGCGTTGTAAGAGTCGTCAGCCTGATTGTAGTAAGGACCATAAACCTCGTTGATGTTTACTGAATCCAAACGGGTTACAATGTCATTTGGATAAACAGTCTTGTTGATTGCAATTTCAGAGAAAGGAACTACAGATCCGGTAGAACGAATGAATGTGCTCATGTCGGCTGTCGTATTCAGCTGATTGGCATACTCTGTTACTTCTTCCAACACTTCTTTGCGGTCTTCTTCAGAAGGAGTTACCAATATATCAATGTATTTGATGTTTCGGGTTTCTACCATCTGTTCGAAAGAAGCTTTCTTCTTATTATAAAGATCTTTGATTTCGCTATTTGAAACGGTGATTGTTGAGTCGCTGATAGAAGAATAAGGAATTGCGGCCAGTAATACGTCTGATTGTGCGGTACGTGATGCGAAAGCATCTTCAGCAGCAACCGGATTTGAAATTAATGATTTGGCAATCAGATTCTGATATTTCTCAGCCAGTGTGTTCTGAATCAATGTCTTCTCAATAAAATTCCAGAACGCTCCCATTTTCTGATAGTATTCCACATATTGTGCTGGCATTTTGGTGGCATCCAGATGTGCATAGTCTACCAAGAATTTTTTCAGCATGTCTTTGTCGAATGCGCCGGTTTGCGGATTGCGGAACGGAGTTTGCATCAAGAGTGGGTTAGTACCTTCTTCGATGATAGCTTGAACTTCAGCTTTGCTAACTGTCAGTCCTAGTTTAGCAGCTTCTGCAGCAATCAGCTGGTTGTTAACGTACGATTGCCATACCTGGTCTTTTACTTGAGTCAGCTGATCATCGTTCAATGCGGAAACACCTTGTGTCAGTTTAATGACTTCTGTGTATTCGTCTACCATTTTCTGATACTCTTGTGCCGTAAGTGTTTTTCCGTTTACTTCACCTACGTCTTGTTTACCCTGATGTGGCTGGAGTACTTTCCATGCGTCTCCAGCAATGAATGCGAAGAGAGCAAGGCCGATTACAACGACCAACAGAGGGCCTTTACTTCTGATTGTTTGTAATGTTGCCATTTAATTTTACTATTTTTGTTTATTGTTTTTTTATACTTTATGGATTTAGCGCACGAAGATACAAAAAATGCGGCTTACAAGCTATTTTATTGTGAAAAAAATCAGTTATTCGCTTACTTTCAGCTTTACTAGTTCTATTTTTGTTGCTGTGACTTTTATTATTTTGAAATGAAATGTGTCAAATGTAATCTCTTCATGCATCTTAGGAAAACTTTGGTATTGGTGTAGAATGAGCCCGCCAACGGTTTGATACTCGTCACTTTCCGGTAGGTTGAGTGAGAACAGTTCATTGGCTTTTTCTATTTCTATACGTCCAGAAAGGATATATTCATTGTTACCCACGGCTTTGGCTATATAGGACGTTGTGTCGTGTTCATCTTCTATTTCGCCAAATATTTCTTCCACTAAGTCCTCTAGTGCGACAATGCCGGATGTGCCTCCAAACTCATCTACTACTACTGCTAAAGATTTCTTTTGTTGCATGAATAGTTTCATCAGTTTATGGGCTCCCATGGTTTCAGGAACAATGGGAAGTTGGCGGATATTCGGACTCCAGTCAGTCAGATCATGGAACATTTCTGAGGAGTGGATGTAGCCTATGATGTTGTCTATATTTTCTTTATAAACAATGATTTTACTGATACCGCTTTCAATGAATCGGGTCTTCAATTCTTCGATCGACGCACCGTATTCGATGGCCACTATTTCTGTTCTGGGAAGCATACAATCTCGTATCTTGATGTTCGAGAAATCCAACGCATTTTGGAATATCTTGATTTCTGTGTCTATTTCTTGTTCGTTTTGCACGTCTTGTATGCTACTTTGGATAAAGTAATCTAAATCGATCTTGGTAAATGCTTTTTCATTGGCTTCTTTGTTTGTTTTGATGCCTGTCATGCAAAGCAGAAGGTTAGACGCTCCTGAGGCGAACTTGCTGATAGGGTAGAGTATGATATAGCAGATGTAAGTGGGAATGGCAAAAATATTCAATGTGAAGTTGGAATTGATTTTAAACAAGGTTTTGGGTAAGAATTCTCCTGTTACCAGAATAATCAGGGTAGAGATGATAGTTTGGATGAGTACTAGCAGGAATTCGTTGTCTATCCATTCTGCCAGAAGGGTTTGCTCTATGAGTTGTGCCATTAAAATACCGTAAATGACCAAAGCTATATTGTTTCCTACCAGCATGGTGGAAATGAAATTGTTCGGATTATGGAAAAAGATGGAAAGAATGCGCGAGCTGATGCTTTGGTTATTTCTGTCCATCTCAAATCTTAATTTATTGGATGAAACAAAGGCAATTTCCATTCCTGAGAAAAAAGCGGAAAAAGTCATTGCAATAAGAATTTGTATAATAATATTCATGATTATGATCGAATTAGCGTCTCGAATCTGTTTTAGTGCTGTCGGTTGAGGCTGTGTCTTCTACTGTGAAAACTCCTGTGTTGTTGTATATCTGATATTCAGTCATTTGCTGGTTGGATTCAAATCCATAGCCAGTAATGATTTTATCTTCTTGTTCGATGCGAATAAATTTGTCTGAATAAACTTTTTCTTGTTTTTCATCCCAGAAAAGCAGGTCGGTATCAAATTTATCACCTCGCTGACTGCGGATATGTACGTTGCTTCTTAGTTCCCACAGTTTCTTTTTCTCATAATAGTAGGCAGTGTCTGCTTTAATGCTGGCGTCAATATGGAAAAGAGAATCAAACTTTTCTAGATAGACTCCTTTCTCGAAGGACCAATATGGAGGATTTTTTTTATCGTAGATTTCCCACTCTTCTGTGATGATTTTATAGCGTGTGATACCAGAGTCGGATACAAGGGTAGTAACTCCCAGCGTTTTCATGCTGGGTAATGAGTCTCTTTCTGTAATGGCCTCGGCCAGATTTTTTTCGCTTCCCGAGCATGAGGGAAATAAAACAAGCATAACAGTTGCCCAAATGGCAACTGTTATGCTTAGAAATATGAAGTGTGATTTTTGTTTCTTTTCAGATGGCATAATTATCTGATCGTTGTTGTTTCACCAATCCAGCCGCCGATTGTGACAGAATCACCTTTCTTCAAACTTAGGAAGAATAAATCTGAATCTTTCGGGGTATGAGCTGCATAAGTAGAAATTAGTTTGTTGGCTTCTTCTGTAACACTAGGGTCTACGCTTTTTGCTTTCTGTAATTTGTCGATGACTGCAAAATATGTACATTTGTTCAATGCTGCTTCGTCACTCCAGTTAGGACTTGATGCATACATGTTGGCAATCAAGATGTATGGCTTGCCATTGTTTCCATTCAGTGAGATTGATTTCAATGCGTATTGTTTGGCTTTGCTCAATTGCTTTTTGCTGAATAGGATGACAGCTGTTTTGTATAAGTAATCTGCTTTTTTTACTTCATCTTGTTCCAAATTGATAGCTTGGTCAAAATAGTCGATACATTTGTCTATATCGCCTTTCTTATAATACATGTATCCGCAACCTACAGCTGTTTCGGCAGTTGGTTCAATAGCATGTGCAGCTTCTGATGCAGCAAAATAAGCTTCCTGTTCTGTACAGCCTAGCATTTGCATGACAGAGATGACTTGTTTTAAATAATCTAGATTAGTTTTGTTCTGTTCTACTTTGGGAGCATAAATGGCTTGCAGGTTATCGCAAGTTGCTACACCGCTATTGATAAAGAAAGCATCAATATTGTCTTTGGCTACCTTCAGCATTTTTTTGTCATTTTCCTTGGTAGCAGCTTTCAATGCGCCATCAGCAGCAGACGATGCAAATAGATAGTCTTGAATGAAGTGTTCTTTGTAAGTCTCATCCTTCTTCATGATTTGTGATGCAGCATCCATATATTCTTGTAATACGAAGTAATCGCTGTTATCCTTCTCCAACTCAATGGCTTCTTTGAACAATTTGTGGGCTTCTTTCATGTCTTTTCCCCCCATTGTAAAGTAGTCATGCCCTTTCATACCAATGATGGAACCTTTTGATGTCGGGTTTTTAACAATGGAATTCAATTTATCCAAATACTGGATACGTTGATCATGCACTTTCATCAGCTCTTCAAAATATTGTTTTTGTTTAGCTGCATCTTTCTCAGTTGCAATCAATCCACGAAGAATCTTTGCTCCATTAGTATATACACTAACTCTTACCCAAGGAGTTTCGTCAAATACTGCTTTCCATGGTGTATAGGCATCTTTGAAGTTGTTGGTCTTGACATACTCAGTGTAGATACTGATGTTTTTCAAGCATCTAATACTATCTTCACCGTGACCATACTGTGATCCGTCTGACGCTCCAGTTTGGGCGAAAGATGCTGTTGCACTTACAGAAAGAACGAACAGCGCTGTTACCATCTTCATTTTCATCGTATATAAATTTAGTTGTTATTATTACATTGTTAATTTACTTTCCACTTCATGAACCAGCGTTCATTAAAGGTCAGACCGATATTGAGTTTTAAATAGTTTTCATCCATTAACCCCTTGAATTTGGGACTAACTTTAATGTATTGGCCAGAAATATTTAGTATGGACTTGCTTTGGAACATGGGAAGTCCGAAACCTATACTGACACCATATTCGCGTGTGCCGTCTTGAAGGCTTATTTCTTCTGTTTCTGGATGAGTATAACTTACTTTGTTATAGGGAGTTGAATAATAAGCTCCCGCACGATAACGGATACGTTTTAAATAATTATGACTAATGTGGCTTGGGATAAATTCTGCGCCTAAAGCTATACGTGTACGGCTATTCATGATCAAGCTCTCTTGGTTGAATTTGCTCCACTTTAAGTCGGCTGTGTTCCATTTTTGCAGCGTATAGTCTACTCCGATGGTTAAACGATTATCGTATATATAAGTAAGACCTGCTCCGAATGTATGTGGCATTTTAAAGGGGTTAGTAATGGTATCACCTGTTTGTGATTGGATATAGATGGTGCCATCATTCTCTTTTCCTGTCTGGTTGTATTTATATACTTCTCCGTTCATTGTATGTCCCAATGTGTAGACAGCACCTACATTTAACACATTTTTTTTGTTTAGTTTGTATGTGTATTGTAAGCCAAAGTCCAGTTTGTAGTCGCTGATGGAGTATTTATCGGATTTGATACTGAGTATATCTGCAGCTCCGATAGTGGTCATAGCCTGATGTGTGATATCTCCATATAGATATGAGAAGTTTGCACCAATAGACAGATTGTTGAACACCTTGTATCCTAATCCCACAAAAGCTTGATGAAATCCTCCATTTCCGTCATAGGATTCACTCCATTTTCCATTGTTGTCTACATCATCGAAATCTAATGTCTTGGAAATGCTGTATCCAACTGTGGAAAACGGCAAAAATCCAATTGTCATACCCATCTTTTTCCATAAACGAAATTGCATGGCTATATAATCAATGCTTGAATTCTTAGCGTTAGTTTTTATATTACCATCTTTAAAATTTGCGTTTTGAAGTGTCATGCCTGCATCAAACAAGAATGTCAATGAATCGATGGCTGTATAAGATGCCGGATTAGATGCGTTGATTTGACTACCGTTTCGTAAACCGTAAGCTATCCCTCCCATTGCTTTGTTATTGCCAAAGTGTTGATCTGCTAGTTGGCCGAAACCATAGCGTGTATAGGGCGAGTTTGTACTTGTTTGAGCTGAAATCAACCCTGTGACTGTGAGTAATATTGACGCACTAATCAGTCTTTTATAGTTTATCATTATAGCTTAATATTCTGTTTAAACCTTTCAATACTAAAAATCTATCTGCAAAGATGATACTTTTTAATTTTGTTTCAAAAGAAAATTCATCTCCTCCTGTTAAAAAAACCAAAAGTCCCGGATAATTCTTTTGAAGATGGGTAATATATCCACTTATTTCGAATTCCATGCCTCGAATAATTCCTGCTCGGATAGCGGTCTCTGTTGATTGCCCATACATCGGAACTTCTCCTTTGGTACTTACTTTAGGAAGCTTGTCTGTGAATACGTTTAATGCTTTGAAACGCATTCGCATTCCTGGAGAAATGTTTCCTCCGTGATAGGCTCCTTCAGAGTCGATGAAATCATAGGTGACGCAGGTACCGGCATCAATGACAAGAATGTCATGCTTGGGCTTGAGCCAGTTTGCGGCAACTACTGCTGCCAGACGGTCCATGCCCAATGTTTGTGGCGTCTTATATAAATTGGTAATGGGCACGGGGAGTTCATGATTTAACTCTATGATTTTGAAAGGTAGCCTTTCCAACTGACGCCGGATTGTGTTGCTTAGGGTAATGACAGAAGCGATGATACCTTGTTTTATTGAGTATCGTGAGCAAAGCATTGGGAGGCAATCCAAAGAATGATTGGAACCACGGAACACTTCAATCAGTTCGTCTTTATCAAATATAGCCAACTTGGCTACCGAATTTCCTATGTCGATTATTAAATTCACAAGTTTTGTTTTTTAGCGTGCAAAGTAACGCAAAAAATAAATAGGAATTGCAATAAAATATAGTATTTGTGAGGAATTAATTAATATTTTAGATGTATTTTTGCATCGATAAATAGTTAATGAAGTCTATGAATAAGTTGGTTGTATTATTGATGTTGATGTTGTTTTTCTTGGTTCAATCCGTTGAAGGGCAGGTGGATAGTGTAAGGGTGAGCTTGATGACTTGTGCTCCTGGAACAGAAATTTATGCTTTGTTTGGTCATACAGCGTTGCGTTATGAGGATACGGCAAACGGAGAAGACTGGGTATTCAATTATGGTATGTTCAGTTTTGATGCTCCTCATTTTGTCTATCGTTTTGTCAAAGGCGAAACAGATTATGAGTTGGGCGTAATTCGTTATCCTTATTTTGAAGCTAGTTATGCGATGCGTGGATCTTCTGTTTATCAACAGATATTGAATCTGACAACCGCAGAGAAAAAAAGGCTTAAAAAGTTATTGGAGGAAAATTATCTGCCAGAGAATCGGGTTTATCGTTATAATTTCTTTTATGATAATTGTACCACGCGTGCGCGCGATGCAATAGAAAAATGTGTGAACGGAAAGATTGTTTATCCTGAAGGAAAAGAAAACATTTCTTTTCGAGACATTGTTCATCAATATACCGAGAGCCATGCATGGGATGAATTGGGAATTGATTTGTGTTTAGGAGCTGAGGCGGATGTTCCTATTGATGCACGTAAGCAAATGTTTGCTCCTTTTTATCTATTAGAGGCGGCTAAAGGGGCAATGATTGTGGAAGGGGATAGTATACGTCCTTTGGTTTTACAGGAAAAAAAAGTAGTTGATGTACAGTCGGCAGATGAAGAAGGAGACTTTCCGTTATCACCTTGGTTGTGTATGTGTGTGTTGATGGGATGGGGATGCTTTATGGGATGGTGGCAGCTTAAAACCGGCAAGGTAATCTGGCTTTGGGATTTGTTTCTTTTTGGTACGCAGGGAGTGGCGGGGTGTGTCATTGCTTTTTTGGTTTTCTTTTCAGTTCATCCTACTGTAGGATCTAATTGGCTTGTCTTTTTGTTTAATCCACTTCCTTTAATTTATCTTCCGGTTCTAGTATATAGGGGGGTAAAAGGCCAAAAAGACCTTTTTCATGTGATAAATGTAGTCTATTTAACACTTTTTATAATGATAGTACCGTTTATACAACAAAAAATCAATGTAACCGTATTACCTTTGGCACTGTGTTTGCTGATTTGTTCGGCAAGTCATCTTTTTTTATATTACAGACGAAACAATAAATGAAAGAACGCATCTTAACTTCTCTTCTGACTGTTATTGCATTGACAGGTTTGCAGGCGCAAAATGTGCCAGCAGTTCCCAAGTTGGTGGTCGGTTTGACCATTGATCAGTTGCGTGCTGACTATATAGAAGCTTTTTCTGCTTTATATGGTGAGCGGGGATTCAAACGGCTGTGGAAAGAAGGACGGATTTATCAGAATGCCGAATATGGCTTTATTCATGTAGATAAATCATCGGCAGTAGCAGCCATTTATTCGGGTACCATTCCTTATACGAATGGAATAGTAGGGGATAAATGGATGGATCGCGCTACTCTTCGGGTCATCAATTGTGTGGATGATGCTGGTTTTATGGGCATTTATACGTCAGAGTCTACTTCTCCACAAAATCTTAAGGTGTCTACTTTGACGGATGAATTGATGATTGCCACACAGGGAGTGGCCGAAGTTTATTCTATTGCGCCTACACGTGAGATGGCTGTATTGGCTGCTGGTCATGCTTCGAAAGGTGCTTTCTGGATTAATGATGAAACCGGGAAATGGAGTGGAAGTACTTATTATGGCACATTCCCTTCGTGGGTAGCGAATTATAATGATCGTGAAGGGTTGGATTTTCGTATCAGTAATATGTCATGGGCTCCTTATTTACCAGTAACAGTCTATAAATATTTGACCAGTGAGCATAAACAGACTACATTCAAGCATGATTTTGATGACGAACGAAAAAACAAGTATCGCAAATTTAAAACCAGTCCGTATGCAAATGATGAAGTAAACCGTTTGGTCAATGCATGTCTGAATAATACATCTATTGGCAAAGATGCAGTTCCTGACTTTTTGTCATTGGCTTATTATGCTGGGAATTATGACCACAAAGCACCTTCTGAACTTCCAATGGAAATGCAGGATACTTATGTACGTCTGGATAACAGCATTGCCGAATTGCTGGATTTAATTGATAGGAAAGTAGGTTTACATAATACGTTGTTCTTTATAACTTCTACCGGATATGTCGATGCTGATCCTATAGATCCTCCGCAGTATAAAATACCGGGTGGTGAATTTCATATCGAGCGCTGTTCGGCTTTGTTGAATCTATATTTGGCGGCTATTTATGGTGAAGGTCAATGGGTGGAAGCTCATTTTGAACAACAGATTTATTTGAATCATAAACTGATAGAGCAGAAACAATTGGCTATGGCTGAAGTGCTAAATCGTGCTTCGGAATTTCTAGTGCAATTCAGTGGAGTGAAAGATGTTTATTCATCACATCGACTTCAATTGGGATCATGGACACCTGCTATTGATCAAATCAAAAACTACTATAATCCAACGTGCTCAGGTGACTTATGGATAGAGGTTTTGCCAGGATGGACGGTATATCGTGAACATTCGCTGGATTCGCAGGTGCAACGCTATTCGTATGTTTCTGCACCGCTGATTTTTATTGGCAACGGAGTGAAGCCGGAAATAATTCATGCTCCTATAAAAATAGGAAATATAGCTTCGACCGTAGCCCACTGTATGCGTATTCGCGCTCCCAATGCTTCCGTTTTGGCTCCGATGACGGACATCCGCAAATAATATTAGAAAGAGAAGTGCAAATAAATCAGCATTTTATTGTACCTTTGCACTTTTAAAGGTAATCAAAATAGAAAATAATAAAAACAAGAATACAATGGGATTTAATGAATTTATCGGCAAATTGTTTGGAAACAAGGCCACCCGTGACATGAAAGAAATCAAGCCATGGGTAGACAAAGTAAAGGCTGTCTATCCAGAAATTGCCAAATTAAGTAATGATGAGCTTCGTGCAAAAACAGCAGAGTTGAAGAAATACATCTCTGCTTCAGCTGAAGCAGAACAAAAAAAGATAGCAGAACTGAAGAGTACGATCGAAACAACTGAGTTGGAGGATCGGGAAGGCATTTTCGCACAGATAGATAAGTTGGAGAAGGAAGTGCTGGAAAAATATGAAAAAGCATTGGATGATGTACTTCCTCAAGCATTTGCTATTGTGAAAGATACGGCACGCCGTTTCTCGGAAAATTCGGAACTGGTTGTTACTGCATCCGACTTCGACCGTGAATTGGCTGCTAAGGGAAAAGATTTTGTGCGTATTGAGGAAGATAAAGCTATTTGGCAGAACCATTGGATTGCTGGTGGCAATGACATGGTATGGAGCATGGTGCATTACGATGTACAGTTATTTGGTGGCGTAGTGTTACATAAAGGCAAGATTGCCGAAATGGCCACCGGTGAAGGTAAGACGTTAGTGGCCACTTTGCCCGTATTTTTGAATGCACTGACCGGTAATGGCGTACACGTAGTTACTGTCAATGATTACTTGTCAAAACGTGACTCGGAATGGATGGGACCATTGTATCAGTTCCATGGATTGAGTGTGGACTGTATTGATAAACACCAACCTAATTCAGATGCACGCCGCAGAGCTTATATGGCTGATATCACTTTCGGTACGAATAATGAATTTGGTTTCGATTACTTGCGTGACAATATGGCTGTCAGTCCAAAAGACTTGGTACAGCGTAAACATAATTATGCTATTGTTGATGAGGTGGACTCTGTTTTGATTGACGATGCTCGTACTCCGTTGATTATTTCCGGTCCTGTTCCTAAAGGCGAGGATCAGTTGTTTGAGCAACTCCGTCCTTTGGTAGAGCGTCTGTTTGAAGCTCAGAAAAAGTTGGCTACCCAATATTTAGCCGATGCCAAACGCTTGATTGCATCGGATAACAAGAAAGATCAGGAAGAGGGATTTTTGGCATTGTTCCGTAGCCATAAGGCACTGCCTAAAAATAAGCCATTGATCAAGTTCCTAAGTGAACAAGGTATTAAGGCTGGTATGCTGAAGACTGAGGAAATTTATATGGAGCAGAATAACAAGCGTATGCCCGAAGCTACTGATCCATTGTATTTCGTCATTGATGAAAAGCAGAACAGTGTAGATTTGACAGACAAGGGTATCGACTTGATTACCGGAAATGCTGCTGATCCTACTTTGTTTGTATTACCTGATATTACCTCTCAGTTGTCGGCTTTGGAGAATGAAACCAATCTGACTGAAGAAGAGAAGTTGGCTAAGAAAGACGAATTGATGACAAATTATGCTATCAAGTCGGAACGCGTACATACAATCAACCAGCTGCTGAAAGCATACGCTATGTTTGAAAAAGATGATGAATACGTAGTGATTGATGGGCAGGTTAAGATTGTTGATGAACAGACCGGACGTATCATGGAAGGTCGTCGCTATTCCGACGGATTGCATCAGGCTATAGAGGCGAAAGAAGGAGTTAAGGTAGAGGCTGCCACTCAGACATTTGCCACTATTACTTTGCAGAATTATTTCCGTATGTATCATAAATTGTCGGGTATGACCGGTACGGCAGAGACGGAAGCCGGCGAACTTTGGGATATCTATAAATTGGATGTTGTTGTAATTCCCACCAATCGTCCCATTGCCCGTAAAGATATGAACGACCGCGTTTATAAGACTAAGCGTGAAAAATATAAAGCCGTTATCGAAGAAATAGAAGAGATGGTAAAACAGGGACGCCCTGTTTTAGTAGGTACTACTTCGGTAGAAATCTCTGAAATGTTGAGTAAGATGCTTGCAATGCGTAAGATTGAGCATAATGTATTGAATGCGAAATTACACCAAAGAGAAGCGGACATCGTAGCTCAGGCAGGTCAAAAGAGTATTGTGACTATTGCTACTAACATGGCAGGTCGTGGTACTGATATCAAGCTGAGCCCTGATGTGAAAGCGGCAGGCGGTTTGGCTATTATTGGTACAGAACGTCATGAAAGCCGTCGTGTTGACCGTCAGTTGCGTGGTCGTGCCGGTCGTCAGGGTGATCCGGGTTCGTCTGTTTTCTTTGTTTCGTTGGAAGACGATCTGATGCGTTTGTTCTCTTCCGATCGTATTGCCAGTGTGATGGATAGACTTGGTTTCAAGGAAGGTGAAATGATTGAGCATAAAATGATTTCAAATTCTATCGAACGTGCGCAGAAGAAGGTGGAAGAAAACAACTTCGGTATCCGTAAGCGTTTGCTGGAATATGACGATGTGATGAACAAACAGCGTGTGGCTGTTTATACCAAGCGTCGTCATGCCTTGATGGGTGAACGTATCGGCATGGATATTGTGAATATGATTTGGGATCGTTGTGTTTATGCTGTCGAATTGGGCGATTATGATAATGTGAAGATGGAAATGTTGCAGACTTTGGCAATGGAAGTACCTTTCACTGAGGAAGACTATAGCAAGATGAAGAAGGAAGACCTGGCCGAGAAGACTTTTGAAACAGCAATGAATAATTTCAAACGCAAGACAGACCGCATGGCACAGATTGCCAACCCTGTTATCAAGCAGGTGTATGAATTGCAGGGACACATGTATGAGAACATTATGATTCCTATTACGGACGGCAAGCGTTTGTATAATATTTCTGTAAACTTGAAGGCTGCATACGAGACGGAGGGAAAAGAAATTGTTAAGGCGTTTGAAAAGGCAATTCTGCTTCATACCATCGACGATGCATGGAAGGAGAATCTGCGTGAACTGGATGAACTGAAACATTCTGTGCAGAATGCAAGTTATGAGCAAAAAGACCCCTTGTTGATCTTTAAACTGGAATCAGTCAATCTGTTTGATAACATGGTGCATAAGATCAATAACAATACCATTTCTGTATTGATGCGAGGACAAATCCCTGTTCAGGAACCGGAGCAAGTGCGCGAAGCTGCTCCTGAGCCGCAAACTCCCCGTCAGCAATATAGAGAGGAAAAACAAGATCTGAGTGATCCGAACCAGCAGGCTGCTGCCGGACGTGACACGCGCGAACAGAAGCGTGAGCCGGTTCGTGCAGAAAAAACAGTGGGACGCAATGATCCATGTCCTTGTGGAAGTGGTAAGAAATATAAGAATTGTCATGGACAAAATGCTTGATAAATAACGATTATTATAGCTACTCCCGGATAGAATTTGTTATCCGGGAGTTTTTTTTATTCCTTTTAACTCATTTCTTGCATAAATAAGCGTATTTTTGTTTCCTAAGAAAAAAAAGATTAAAATGAAAAAATCTGTTTCACTTATGGTTCTGCTTGTCGGAACGTTATTTGTCTCATGCAGTAGTTTGCAGACAATTTCTTTTGATCAGTTACAAGCTGCCGATATCAGTTTTCCGGATATGGTGCGGAAGGTAGCTGTGATAAACAATATGCCTGTTTTGAAAACAGAAGATGGGCATAAGGTTTTGAGTGCTGAATTGGAAGGCGATGGAAAAATGGCTTCCGAAACCTTGGCCGAATGTATTGCAAATGTGAATTATTTTGATCAGGTCATTATTTGCGATTCTATGTTTCGAGCACAGGATGAAGTACCCCGTGCCAATGTGGTTTTCTCAAACGAGGAGATACGGAAGTTGAGCGAGGATCTGGGAGTAGATATGATTTTTTCATTCGATCGTATCCATATTCAGACCAAACCCGGCGTGGCGTTCTTATCGGATTTTCCGCTGCCTGTAGAGGTAGTAGAAGGGGCTATCTCTCCGGTAATTAGGGTGTATATGCCCCAGCGAAACAAACCATTGTTTGTTGTTGCTAAGCAGGATACCATTTCCTGGCAGGTAGATCCTACACTTTCTGACCAAAAGATTATAAAGGATGCCTCGGAGTATGTGGCCTCTGTGTCGGTTGATTATTTGTTGCCACATTGGAATGGGGTGACTCGTTTTTATTATGATGGAGGAAATGTAGAAATGCGCGATGCCGCTGTATTTCTTCGTGAGAACAATTGGAACGAAGCCTGCAATCTGTGGAAAGCAGCTTATGAAAAGCGGAAAGGCCGGTCAAAAATGAGAGCTGCTTTCAATATCGCTCTTTATTATGAGGTGAATGATCAGTTGGAACAGGCAAGGGAATGGTTGGAAAATGCAAGGAAACTGGTGAAGGCGGGAAGTACGGATGAACAGTTAATTGCTTTTTATTCATTGGAATTGGGAAATAGGGTAAACAAGTTATCCAAATTGAAGATACAAATGAAACGTTTTGATGATAATTTTTAGGGAATAAGTGTTGGTAGAAAGATTTTTTTTGTACTTTTGGATATAAATAATACATAAAATAAGTTTGATATGAAACTCAGTGCACAGTCACATGCTTCTATTTCATCTTCGCTTCGGGAAGCGTTGGGTAAATATAAAGCAGAGGAGGGGAAAATGGTTATCACCGATATCCACTTGCAGCCCAAACAGGATAGTGGAGAATTGGTCATTTATAATGATGATGAGGAAGAATTGTCACATACCACCGTTGAGGAATGGGTGGATTATGGCGAAGATGATTTTTATGCGGTAGTTGAACGCGTACTTCGGAGTAAGCTGAACGAGTTGAAAGAAAAAGGGGAACTGGACAATTTGTCTGTTGTGAATCCCTATTCTTTTGTGTTAGTGGGAGAGGATAAGGAAACTGTTGCCGAACTATTGTTGATGGATGATGAAGATACGTTGTTCTTGGACGATGAATTGCTGAAGGGGCTGGACGAAGAATTGGATGCTTTCCTGAAGGAGTTGCTTGAAAAATAAGCCGTTTCTTTATAAAACGAGGGTAGGAAGCCTAAACAAAACCGGGCATTCGGAAGTCTGTCAGACTCTATTATTTCCTTTACGCATGCAATGTAGCCCAATTCGAGCAGAAAGAATTTCACAATAGTCTTTGCTTATGCGGAACTATAGGCTTGTTCGCTGCATAGGCTTGGATTGTATTGTGTGTGTATAAGCCAGATGCATACGTATGTGTCATACATATGTGTAACTCGATGCTTGGTCAAGGATAGATAGCATCATCTTCCTCCCCCTTATGTCTCTTAATTTTTAGGGACATTTACTGAATATCCCTATTTAACTAAATCCCTGAATTCCGTAACTAAATAATATTGATTTGTCCGAAAATCCAATTACAACTCCTATTTTTGTGTGCATAGTTCAGATAGTATAAACAACGCTCCACAGAACAGGCTTTCTAAAAAACTTAATCTTTACATTGAAATTTCTTCCTGTGTATCGGTCTGCCTGTTGGAAAAAGAGAGCAGGGACATAGACGGGGGTTCGGACTGACCAATAATATTGTGGTATATGGAGCAAAGCTTATGTTCCTTTTTTCAGAATATAAAAACAACTCGTACTAAAGAAGTTTCTTAGAATAGGAATGTAGGCAATCACCTTGTTCAATTTGCGTGGGGATAATCCGAATTTAACCTGATAATGAGGATTGATAAGCCATAATTGCCTATTTGTAATGTGTAAAACAGTCGTTTTTAGCATGCTTTCAAAAGATTCTATTGGTCATCCACATTCCCCGGTGTAAACATGAAATTGAGGATTTCGCCTTTATCATTGATTATCAAATGCAATTTGAAACCGAAGAACCATCCCATCGAGCATTTTCCTCTCTCGGTGAGTTCCTTGAATGTTTTATGAATCAACATGCGTTGGTTGCGACACACACGCAAGGAAGTGGAATCCACAAAACTGATCCCCATGCAGGTTCCTAAAAGTACCTGTTTGATGAAGATGGTCAGTGGAAGTAACACTTCCTTCTCCAATTCAACAAACCGGTTATAAGACACACGTCTGGGAAACAAATGGGTCAGATGCTTACAAATATATTCCTGATAATAGTGTTTGAAACATCGAAAACCGCCGGAATGAAGCAGGATGAGAATGACCATAATTTCTGCATCACACGAGTATGTCTTGTTCGTTGTACAAGCATGCCCTGTTTGTCGTACAAGCCCGGCTTGTTCACTGCACAGGCATGCTCTGTGCGCCGCAACACATTCCGCCTTGTCATAAAAACACGTACGTATGTGTGGGCTTGTACATACGTACGTATAGGCTTACACATACGTATGTATAGGCCTACACGTACGTACGTGCAGAGCACACCATCCCCTCATCAGGTTGCTTCTCCCCCTTCTCCCTTCATCCTTTCATTTTGGGCAAAAACGTCTATCAATCAGACTGTTAAAAATGACAGTACATCCCCTCACGACCCTTTCAGCTACCGACATGAGTCCTTTCACATCTGCCCTGGGCGGTTTCACACCATGCTGCCTTTGCGTGCCGATGAAGGGAGGATGAAAGGGGGATGAAAGGACCCGGCGGAATGTCCTCTCACCCTCGGAAGCCCCATCGGCAGGGCGTTTCGGCAGATAATGGAAGGATGAAAGGAAAAGTGGAATCACGTCAATGTTGTATCCTGTGTGAAGGGGAAACTATGCAAAAAATGTTGGCTTCGGACAATGCTGGGCCGAAAGATGGTGGTAATGCCTTGGTTTCGACAGGCGAAGGCTCTTAACCAAGAAGCAAAAAGACTTGGGAATACAGATACCACCGGTTGTGATGTTCCTATGATTATATCGGACTGACGGAATATTACCTCCTCAAAATCAACAGTATCTCTATATGAGCAACTTGCGTACACGTGTTGAATTATATCGCAAATCCGAAAATAAGCATCCATAAGCAACAACAGCTCTTGACTGCAAAAGTACGATTTTATTCATAAATAAAGAGATGTAAACGCATAAAAATCAAAAGTCTGTGTCAATTTTAACAGAATCTCCACTTTTATCCTTACCTTTGTACATGATATTGGGGAGTTGTACCCTAACAATTAGAAGGAAACGATGCAAATTCAAAACAATACATTGATAGCGGAATGTTCGGCTTACGATTTCAAGGAAATGTTGGAACGTAAGAAGGTGAAGTCATGGCTTAAATCTGTATCGGCTTTTGCCAATACGGATGGTGGCAGTTTGTTCTATGGAGTGAACGATGATGGAGTGATTGTTGGTTTGGAGAATCCGCAAGCCGATGCCGATTTTATCAGCGAAACGATAAAGGCAAGACTTGACCCAGTACCAGAAATACTACTTATCCCGATAGAGCATGAAGGACACTCCTTGCTTGAAGTGAAAGTAAAGGCAGGAACGCTTACACCTTATTACTATTATCAGGACGGAACACGTACCGCATATGTACGGGTTGGCAATGAAAGCGTGGAGTGTAATTCACAACAACTTCTTTCGTTGGTATTGAAAGGTACACACATGACATGGGATTCTCTTCCTACACAAGTGGATGCCAGCAAGCACTCTTTTATTATTCTCGCCAATACTTTCCGTGAGCAAACCCATCAGGAATGGAATGACAAGTATCTGGAATCATTCGGTCTGGTTACTCCTGACGGTAAACTGACCAATGCCGGATTATTGTTCGTGGATAATTGCACTGTATTCCAATCACGTATCTTCTGTACCCGTTGAACGGGACTCTATAAAGATGATGCCATCAGTTCCGTAGAACATCGGGCTAACCTAGTATTGCTATTGAAATACGGCATGGACTTCATCAAGAACTACACCATGAGCGGATGGGTGAAGATGCCGAACTATCGTCTGAATCTCCCCGACTATTCCGACCGTGCAATCTTTGAAGGGTTGGTAAACCATCTTATCCATAGAGATTATACGGTAATGGGTGGCGAAGTACATATTGACATTTACGATGACCGAGTGGAACTGGTATCGCCCGGTGCCATGCTTGACGGTACACAAATTCAAGACCGTGACATATACAAAGTGCCGTCCATGAGCCGCAATCCCGTCATTGCGGATGTGTTCACACAGCTGGACTATATGGAGAAACGTGGCTCCGGTTTGCGCAAGATGCGTGAACTTACAGAGAAACTGCCTAACTTCCTGCAAGGAAAAGAACCGCAATATCAAACGGAAGCGACTTCTTTCTATACCACGTTCTATAACCTGAATTGGGACGAGAACGGAAGAATTCCTGTGGAAGAAGTAGCCAACAGGGTAAATAGTACCCTCGAAAAGTACCCTGTAAACGAAGAATGTTCGGTCGAAAAGTTCGGTGTAAACGAAAAAGGTTCGGTGAAAAAGTTCGGTGTAAATGCAAATAGGTTCGGAGATACATCAAAAACACCGAAGAAGGTCAGTAAAACAGCACAAAAAATAATTGACCTCGTTATTTCTGACCCATCAATCACAGCCGATAATATGGCTAATAAGATTGGTGTAACTAAACGTGCCATAGAGAAAAACATCAAAAGCCTTAGGGATATGGAGATTTTGGCTCATGAAGGTTCTGATAAAGCTGGCTATTGGCGCATTATTGTTAACCCTCAAACTGAGCAATAAACCTATGGGAACATCTTTCATTCCACTTTGTGCAATAATTGCCGTCTTGATTATCGCCTTTTTGTTTGCCTCCTTACCGCAGGTAAACCATAAAACGCGATACAGAGTGCTTTATGCAATAGCCATCATCATGCTATTAGCCGTTATTCCTATCAGTGAGTATATGACTGAGAATACCCAAAATTCAAACAGCAACTATCTGCTTGTTCTGATATTCGATATTGTGGTAGGTTATTTCTGTATGTACATTGCCGCTTTGCTGAAATACAATATCCTTAAACGAAAGAATCAAGCATTGGAAAATGCCTTGACCAAAAAGCAACAAGAAAATGTAGCAATTCTATTGGAACATCAGAATGAAAAACAACAAGCACTTCAGCAAAGAGAACTTGAATGGTTAGCAGATAAAATCAAGATGTTCACTGAGGAAGAACAGAAAGCGATTCTTGCCAGTGCTTGCGCATTTGCAGAACACGGTTTGATAATCACTCCCTCAATAACCATTCAACTCAAAGATGCATGTAGTCAGCAAGATCTTATGTATTTTGTTTGTTCCACCTTTTTCAACATGGGCAAGAAACGTAGTGATATTGTAAGTTTCTTGTATAAAGTTTTTCCTATCTATTTTTCTGCTGGAGAAACTGTATTGGCTAAAAAGATGCCGGGATTGGAAAAGGTGTATTTGTCCGAATGCTTACTCACAACTTCTTTGAATGGTGTAATTTCCTCTTGGCATATTCTTCTCGTTTTGAATGGTTTATATCAATTTAAGTTGTACCTTATCGCCAAATAAGACGTGTCGCAAACATGTCGCAAATAAGAGATAAAAAAGCCCATAGAAAACACATAGCAACCATGAACCCCACAAACACAAAAAGCGTGCAACTCATTGAGCTGCACGCTTTTGCTTATTGTTTATTATCTGTTTCCTTGTCGGAATCATTTGACTTCCTCAAAGTCAGCATCTTGAATATCTTCCTTATTATTAGAAGATTCTTGATTGGCCTGTTGTCCTGCACCTGAACCAGCTTGGGCACCGCTCTGGGCATACATTTCGGCACTGGCAGCCTGAAATGCTGTATTCAATTCAGCCATAGCAGCATCAATTGCAACTAAATCCTGTGCTTTATGAGCATCTTTCAACTTCTGAAGAGCTGCTTCAATCGGAGCTTTCTTATCAGCTGGCAATTTATCACCCAACTCCTTCAACTGATTCTCTGTAGAGAAAATCATTGAGTCAGCCTGATTCAGTTTGTCAATCTTTTCACGTTCTTTCTTGTCTGCTTCGGCATTAGCTTCAGCTTCGGCCTTCATCTTTTCAATCTCTTCCTTGCTCAAGCCAGACGAAGCTTCAATACGGATAGCTTGCTCTTTACCTGTTGCCTTATCTTTTGCAGATACCTTCAAAATACCGTTAGCGTCAATATCGAAGGTTACTTCAATCTGAGGAACGCCACGACGAGCCGGAGCAATACCTGTCAAATTAAACTGGCCTATTGACTTGTTCTGCGAAGCCATTGGACGTTCACCTTGCAATACATGAATAGTCACTTCTGTCTGATTATCAGCAGCTGTAGAGAAGGTTTCACTCTTCTTACAGGGAATCGTAGTGTTTGCATCAATCAATTTGGTCATTACGCCACCCAATGTTTCAATACCCATTGACAACGGAGTAACATCAAGCAATACCACACCTTTGATTTCATCAGTCAACACCGCACCTTGAACAGCTGCACCCACAGCAACTACTTCATCCGGATTCACGCCTTTAGAAGGAGTCTTTCCAAAAAACTTCTCTACCAGTTCCTGAACAGCCGGGATACGAGAAGAACCACCCACAAGGATTACCTCATCAATATCAGAATTACTCAAACCTGCATCGCTCATTGCTTTCTTACAAGGTTCAAGACAAGCCTGAATCAAATTGTGAGCTAAAGCTTCAAATTTGGCACGAGTCAATGTCTTAACTAAGTGCTTGGGCATACCATCCACAGGCATGATATAAGGCAGATTGATTTCTGTTGTAGTAGAAGAAGACAATTCGATCTTGGCCTTTTCAGCTGCTTCCTTCAGACGTTGCATTGCCATAGGATCTTTGGTCAAATCAGCACCTTCGTCATTTTTGAATTCCTGTACCAACCAATCAATAATCACCTGGTCAAAGTCATCACCACCCAAATGAGTATCACCATTAGTAGAAAGTACTTCGAACACACCACCGCCAAATTCAAGAATAGAAATATCGAACGTACCACCACCTAAGTCAAATACTGCAATCTTCATATCTTTGTGAGCTTTGTCAAGACCATAAGCCAATGCAGCAGCTGTCGGTTCATTCACGATACGCTTTACTTCCAAGCCTGCAATCTGACCTGCTTCTTTAGTTGCCTGGCGTTGTGAGTCAGAGAAATATGCTGGAACAGTGATAACAGCTTCCGTCACTTCCTGTCCCAAATAATCCTCTGCAGTCTTCTTCATTTTCTGAAGAATCATGGCTGATATTTCCTGCGGAGTATAAAGGCGACCGTCAATATCCACACGCGGAGTATTGTTATCTCCTTTTACTACTTGATAAGGGACACG
This sequence comes from uncultured Bacteroides sp., assembly GCA_947173895.1. GTDB lineage: Bacteria > Bacteroidota > Bacteroidia > Bacteroidales > Bacteroidaceae > Phocaeicola. The sequence continues at coordinate 30,919 of CAMWGU010000031.1, forward strand.
TGCAACTTCCTTTTGTACCTGATCCCAAGTCTCACCCATAAAACGCTTTATTGAGAAAATAGTACGCTTGGGATTCGTGATCGCCTGACGTTTGGCAGGATCACCAATCTTACGTTCACCACCATCAACGAATGCAACGATAGAAGGAGTAGTACGTTTACCTTCACTGTTTGCAATCACTACAGGTTCGTTACCTTCAAATACTGAAACACATGAGTTTGTAGTTCCTAAGTCAATACCAATAATCTTTCCCATAATTGTATATTTTTTATTTGTTTTTTCATTTAAAATTGTTTTCTTAGCGAATGGTTCATCTACTCTTTGTTTTGCTGTATTCTCCAACCGCACGCTTTTTATAAAACAAATGGTATGCCAAAAACAAGAATGTGACAAAGGCTGACAAAATGGCCGATTATCCGATTTTAGCTCCTCCCATAAAAACATAGCTAGGCAAGATTGGCAGATTCCTGCAAGACACCCCCTGCACAAAACAAGAGGAACACACTTTTGGCAATCGCCGTTATAAACTAAAAAAGAAAAAAGAGTCGGTCTGCTTCCTTGATTATTATTTATCATACAGAAAATAGTAGACCGACTATTCTTGAACATTATATTATATAGGAATCTATATGAGAACCATTATAAAAATATAATACCTTCATTACCAATGCCAGACAAATTTCAACAATATCATTGCTTCTTCAACACCAGCAATTCCGTTCCATTTTCAGAAAGCAAATAAACTTTGCCATCTTTCACGCTGAAACATTTTGTTTCATTCAAGGCATTCAATACGATAGTTTCCGTTTCCATATCAGGACACATCATCATGGTAGTGGCCAACTTACCAAAGTTCAATGAATTCGGCTTATCTTCATCTTGCATTAATGGACCATTAATGGTGTTACAGCCTACATTACCATAAACACGTCTCTCGTCCACATCAAAACCAATGAAAGGTGTAACTTCGGCAGTTCCTTTAATTTCCTTTCCGTTAGCCATTTCAATGGTCCATCTACCCGACAATTCAGACAAAGACACTTCTAAATTTATTTTTTTCTCTAACGTCATTAATTGCTGACCATTCTGACCACATAGAACTATCGACTCCGGCTTATCAGCCACCTGTTGAAAAGAAACCACTTTATCTAAAGCATCTAACACCCGCCGTTCCGTTTCCATATCAGGACACATCATACGGGTACTCCCTATTTGGCCCAATTTC
>CAMWGU010000032.1 GCA_947173895.1 uncultured Bacteroides sp.
AGGAAAGGAAAAGTAGAATCACATCAATACTATGATCTATTTGAAAGGGCAACCAAGCAAAAAATGCTGTTTCGGACAATTGTCACCTTCGCAAACATCGGCATGACATTTACCAGAGTCCGTTTATTCCATCATTGATTCCAATCTTAATAGTGACACGAAATTCAGCGGTCAAAAGTCCTGTTTATATGTAAGAATTACTACAATGAAAAGTCACAATAACTAAAAAAATAAAGAGCCGTATCAACTCTTCCAAGAAGAAGAAGAATACGACTCTTCATTTTTTGCCTTCAAATCCTCTCTACTCAAAAAATCCCTCTTACTTATCCTTATGTCTGTTTGCTCGTTTTTTCCGGATATCAGCTTTCATTTTGGCTGATCCCGATCCATGCAGACCGGTTATATAAGTTTTCTTTTTCGCCTTGGTCTTCACACTCCCGTCCCGTTTGTCATTAGGCGACTTGGCGCCTTTGAACACAATTCCCCCGATTATTGCTTTCTCTATATCCATTGTCTTTATTTTTTAAGTGTTACATTCGGTTTTACTGTCACTCCGTGGCCGGCCTTGGTACAGATGAGTTCCCTCTTACGCAAAGTGCGATTCTTCATATCAAAAATGAGATCCGGATTAAAATGACACCCATCCACGCGAAACTCCAGATGAAGATGCTCTGTTGTGGCGCGTCCGGTCCGTCCGGTCAGTCCCACAGCTTCACCGGCTTTCACCACATCGCCCGGCTTCACTAAATTGCGCGAATTATGACTGTATATACTTTCCAACCCATTTTCATGGCGCACCACAACCACATTCCCATAGGCAGCATATGATTTTGCCATGCGTACCACCCCGTCAAACGCACAACGAATGGTATCATTGGGTTTAGTCTTTATATCCGTCCCACTATGCCCCCTACGAGCTCCGTAGGCAGAAATCACTTTTCCGCCGGGAAGAGGAAAACAATATTCACTATCTTTTATACTATCCAGCCGAATAGAAAAACTGGTATGTCCATCAAAAAGCCCGGGTGTCCTGACTCTGATATGATTCAGTTCCATTGTAGTGAAATTATTCTTTACCGGCTCGCCGGCCCACACCGTCATACTGATAAACAGCAACACTAACAATCCTGTGTTCTTCATCATTCTCTTTTTAGAAATAAATTAATTCTTCATCCTGTGCGTCTGCAAACTCTTTTAAAAGCTCTATCATATAATCTGCCGCTTCCTGCAATCCCTCTTTACCGCTATACCCGTTGATGATGGCCAAGAGGTGAGTGGTCTCCAAGTCCAGTTTAGTACGCTCATTATCGCTAGTTGGAGTACCGATGCCGCCCATTATGTCCCTATACACAGGCATTCCTTCTATGTTCAGTATGCCCCGGCCTATTCCTTCATAAGGCTCTCCGGCTTTTCCAATGCCCAATACCAGCCTATCTCCCTGTATTTTTTCTGAATCAAATCCACCGATGGAATATCCGTAACGAATGGACACCAAATTAATCAAATCGACCAAGGTATCTATCTGATACAAAGGGATTCCCCGCAAAATTCTGCGACACAGTGCCTCGCCTGACGGGCGATAGCGACTGGGATCTTTTCCACATTTCTTATAAGCTTCCCGTGTAGCACGGATAGTTATCATTTCTTTTATGGAATCTGTAGTGTACATCTCGCGGTAGCGCATAGTAAACTCATCTATCTTTTTCCACAAACTATCACAATAGGCTGAATTCTTTACTGTAGCACTAACAGCAATACCGGCAAACTGCGGACAAGCCTTCTTAATCTCTTCCGATACTTCTATTTTCATATTTATCTTCCTCTATTCCAGTCTGCCGGTCCGTTATGAACGAAGCATTATTCCCGACAAGATTCTTCCCGAGCGAATGCCTTGCCGACGCGCCGAAAAAAAAACATCGTTATTATAATAAGTACATATACCTGACACCTCCACATTTTCGGGTTTCACGCCACATGCCAATAACTGCAGGCGGTTAGCCTCCCATAAGTCGATATGCCACTTAGCCTTTTTGCGAGCAATGAAACGCATGTCGAACCCCGCATCATAAAAAGCCTGATAAACCTCATCTCCTACCTCAAAGGCATCCTCCGATATGCCGGGGCCTATGCAGGCTACAAGATCTTTCCCTTGCGAGCCATATCTTCGGCTCATAGCCCAAAGTGTCTTTTCTGTAATCCGCGCTACTGTGCCACGCCATCCGGCATGCACCGCAGCCACTACTTTATTTCGAGAGTCATACAACAGCACGGGTATACAATCGGCCGTCGATATACACAAGCAAAAACCGGGAATATCGGTCGCCAGCGCATCCACACCTTCCAAACAAGCCATGCGGCTCTGTTCATCCCCACCCACATAATCCGTATCAATGATTTCCACCCGGTCGCTATGAATCTGATGAGGAATCACCAGCTCCATTCCTTCCCGCGCAAGCAATTTACATAACAATTCCCGGTTACGCTCCACATCGCTCAATTCATCTCCGCAATATCCGTTACAATTGAACGATGCATAATTACCTTTGCTATATCCCCCGTAACGAGTGGTAGAAAAACAAGAAATGTTGGAATATGCCTTCATCAGCCCATATTCCAACATTTTATTATCTGATGTCAGCCGTTTCATTTCGCTTCTTCTTCCTCCCAATCCTCGTATTCGTAGTCGAAATCATCGTCATCCATATCCTCGTATTCATATTCAAAGTCCTCGTCCTCGCCCATGGCCTTCAGCTCTTCCTGAAGTTTGGCCACATCTTTGGCCCGGTGTACAATCGTCTCGGTACGCCCCCCCTCCAGTTTATTGCTGTCTTTATTCAGTTCGGTCCACAAAAGATCTTTCAGCCCTTGTATACCCATACCGGTCACCGACGAGATAAAAATGTGTGGAATATTATCCGGCAAGGTAGGTTCAAGCATATCTATCAATTCCTCATCCAGCATGTCACTTTTGGTAATAGCAAGCACACGCTGCTTGTCCAGCATCTCGGGATTGAAAGTAGCCAGCTCGTTCAGCAGAATCTCATACTCCTTACGTATATCATCTGTATCGCCAGGCACCATGAAAAGCAACAATGAATTACGCTCTATATGCCGCAAGAACCGCAATCCCAATCCTTTTCCCTCGCTGGCTCCCTCTATGATTCCGGGAATATCGGCCATCACAAAAGATTTTCCTTCCCGATATGACACGATGCCCAGATTGGGCTCCAAAGTGGTAAACGGATAATTAGCTATTTTAGGACGTGCCGCCGACACGGCAGACAGCAAAGTGGACTTTCCTGCATTTGGGAAGCCTACCAAACCCACATCGGCCAACAGTTTCAATTCCAGAATCACCGTCAATTCCTGCATAGGTTCTCCCGGTTGCGCAAAACGCGGTGCCTGCCGGGTTGCAGTGCGGAAGTGCCAATTTCCCAGTCCTCCGCGCCCACCTTTCAATAAAGTCACCTCCTGACCGTGTTCGGTAATGTCGCAAATATATTCACCCGTTTCAGCATTATAGACCACCGTTCCACACGGGACATCAATCACCTTGTCTTCGCCATCCTTGCCAAAGCTCTTCGCCTTGGAGCCATTACCCCCATTCGTGGCAAAGACATGACGTTCATACTTCAAGTGAAGCAATGTCCAATAATTACGGTTGCCCCGCAAAATCACATGGCCTCCTCTACCGCCATCGCCGCCATCGGGACCGCCATTAGGTACATACTTTTCCCTCCGCATGTGCGCAGAACCTCGTCCGCCCTTTCCCGAGCGGCAATATATCTTCACATAATCAACAAAATTCGATTCAGCCATATATCATAGTTTAGTAACTTTTCATAATATGCCAATGAAATCATGCAATGTGCCGCATGAGCGGTACCCTTGAATATTGTACCGCATGGGCACATGAGCATAATCGCATGGGCACATCATTATAATTTCTCAACAGCAGCCACAATGTCAGCAAAAATAGCATCCATCGTACCCAATCCGTGAATATGCTGATATTTACCTTCGTTCTTGTACCAGTCAACCAGCGGAGCTGTCTGTGAATGATAAACCACCAAACGTTTCTTGATAGTCTCCTCGTTATCATCGGCACGGCCTGATTCTTGTCCGCGCTTGATCAAACGTTCCATCAATTCCTCTTCGGGTACGTCCAGATCCAGCATGACAGATACTTCCTGACCACGTTCGGCCAGCATTTTCTTCAAAGCCTCGGCCTGCGCAATAGTGCGAGGGAAACCATCGAAAATCACACCCTTACTTTCTTTAAATCCATCCAGCGTGCTTGCCAGAATATCAATAATCAGTTCGTCGGGCAGCAACTGTCCCTGATCAATATACCCTTTAGCTACTTTTCCCAGTTCTGTACCACTTTTGATTTCTGCACGCAGCACATCGCCTGTCGAAATATGATTAATACCGAATTTCTCTACAATACGTGCACTCTGAGTACCTTTTCCCGAACCCGGAGCACCGAAAATTACAATGTTCAACATGTTGTTTTATCTTTTTATATAGTTATATTTAGTTGTATTATCATGTTATTCCACCACCGTGTAAATATCCCGATAGTTGCGTCCCAACCCGTCGTAGTCCAAGCCATACCCCACAATGAAATCATTCGGAATTCGCATAGCCACATAATGGATGTCCAGTTCCACTTTCAGCTTATCGGGTTTCAACAACAAAGTGGCAATACGGATTTCTTTCGGTTTCCGGGCCTGCAACGTTTCCAGCAAACACTTCATGGTCAATCCCGTATCCACTATATCCTCTACAATCACCACTGTGCGGCCCTCAACATCAACATTCAAGCCTACCAATTCTTTCACCTTTCCCGTAGAAGAAGTTCCTGCGTAAGAAGCCAGTTTCACGAAAGATATTTCGCCGGGAACAGTAAGATTACGCATCAAATCGGCTGTAAACATAAACGCACCGTTCAGCACACTTAGAAACAAAGGATTAGTCCCTTCTAAATCCCTATTGATCTCAGCGGCCACCCGTGACACTTCTTTCAGAATCCGTTCTTCAGAAATGAAAGGAGTAAAACGCTTATCTTTGATTTGAATGGTATCCATAACCGCATTATTTATTAAATTGCTGCAAAAATAACATTTTTATTCCAAGTATCGAAGTATTCACATCACCTCTTTTTGCAAATAATGTTATCTTTGCACCTAAGAAACCAAAGAGATTGTCATGAAAATTATTTCGAGCACCCAATTAAAAGAGTTAGACAAATATACAATAGTCAAAGAACCTATCGCCTCCATCGACCTGATGGAACGGGCGGCGGAAGAATTGACACATGCCATCATGCGTCGTTGGAATACTTCGTTTCACATCGTTGTATTCGCCGGGCCGGGCAACAACGGAGGCGATGCACTTGCCGTAGCCCGCATGCTGTCCTTACAGAACTATCACGTAGAGGTTTTCCTGTTTAATACCCAAGGAGAACTGTCGGAAGAATGCAACACCAACCTTGAACGATTGAGAGGATATGACTCGGTCCATCTTACCGAGGTAAGCACCCGGTTCGACCCTCCTGTCCTGACAGAAAGACATCTGGTAGTGGACGGACTATTCGGCTCCGGACTGAACAAACCTTTGAACGGAGGATTCGCTGCCGTAGTTAAATATATCAATGCCTCCAAGGCACAGGTGGTGTCTATCGACATACCATCGGGGCTGATGTGTGAAGACAATACTTACAACCTCCGACAGAACATGATTCATGCTAATGTCACCCTCAGTATCCAGCTGCCCAAGCTATCATTCTTCTTCCCTGAAAACGAAGACATTGTGGGCGAATGGCAATTGCTGGACATCCAGCTGAGAAAAGATTTCATTGATATGGCAGACAGTCCCTACTATATCACAGAGGAAGCGGAAATCCGCCACCTCATCAAACCCAGAAAACGCTTTGCCCACAAAGGGAACTTCGGGCATGCCCTGCTTATTGCCGGGTCATACGGCATGGCAGGATCATCCATCCTTTCTGCACGCGCCTGCCTGCGCTCAGGAGTAGGACTGCTGACGGTTCACACGCCGATACACAATCATGACCTGCTTCAAGCCACTGTGCCCGAAGCAATTGTACAGACCGACATACATGAGCACTATTTTGCCGAGCCTGTGGACACGGACAGCTATCATGCCATAGCCATCGGGCCGGGATTGGGACAAGAAGAAGACACGGCACTGGCCATGATAGAACAAATACAAAACAGCCAACTACCAGTGGTGCTGGATGCAGATGCCATCAACATCCTTGGCACTCATCGCAACTGGTTCAGCCGAATTCCAAAGTATAGCATCCTTACCCCCCACCTGAAAGAACTGGAACGGCTGATAGGAAAGTGCATGGACACTTACGAACGGCTGACAAAAACCAAGGAACTGGCCACCTACCTGCAAAGTTACATCATCATAAAAGGGGCATGGAGCATTGTAGTCACCCCCGAAGGCAATTGTTATTTCAATCCTACCGGCAACCCGGGGATGGCGACTGCCGGAAGCGGCGATATACTGACCGGCATACTGGCCGCCCTACTGGCACAAGGATACAATCAGGAAGAGGCATGCCGTCTGGGAGTCTATGTGCATGGGTTAGCGGGAGATATAGCAACGGCAGAGAAAGGAGAAATAGGACTTACCGCAAGCGATATTGTCGACGCCCTGCCTGCGGCATGGAAAAAATTGGCCGCCCGATAAGAGTGAAATACATAAAGAATAGCTATATTTACCTAAGTATATATGATAAGGTTATAGAAATATGAAAAAAGGATTAATTGCAGCAGTCCTGCTGGCTTCATCAGGTGCCGCCGCCCAGGAAGTCAGCACATATACCCCCGGAGCCATGAGCGAAGGCGTGGTGTATTATTTGCCCAAAACCCAAATTGAACTGCAAGTCACGCTCACCAAAGTGACCTACACACCCGGAGAGTTTTGTCAGTATGCCGACCGCTACCTAAGACTGACAGGCATTTCCTCCCAGCCAGAAGAACATTGGGAGATAACCAACCTGCAAGTAAACTCTGTCGGAATCCCCGATCCGGACAATGCCTACGCCGTGAAGCTGAAGGACAAGAGCGTTACCTCGCAAGTGGAACTGACTCCCGAGGGAATCATTAAAGCTATCAATACTACCTCTCCTGCCGAACCGGCCCTGCCCGACAAAAAGGCACAGACGACTCCCAAACGTATTGACCCACGCAGCTTCATGACAGAAGAAATCCTGCTGGCCGGCTCCACTGCTAAAATGGCCGAACTGGTGGCACGGGAAATTTATAACATACGCGAAAGCAAAAACAACCTGACACGCGGACAAGCGGACTATATGCCTAAAGACGGAGCTGCCTTGAAACTGATGCTGGACAACCTGAGCGAACAAGAACAGGCCATGACAGAGATGTTTGCCGGAAGAACCGACCGCATAGAAAAAACATTTACCATCCGCGTGACACCGGAAGCAGACACAAAAGAAAAAGTAGTTTTCCGTTTCTCTAAAAAGCTGGGAATGCTGAAAGCGGACGACTTGTCAGGAGAACCTTGCTACGTTTCTATGACCAATCAAGAAACACTGCCGCCTGCCGACCCGAAGGCCAAAGAAAAAAAGAAACCGGAAGGAATTATCTATAACATCCCGGGAAAAGCACTGACAACTGTATTCACTGCCGACAAACGCTATTTCGAGGGCGAACTACCCGTGACACAATTCGGCACGACTGAGTGCCTGGTAGAAAATCTTTTCAACAAGAAAGTAAATACACGAGTAATATTCAATCCGAATACTGGAGGAATTATAAAGATTGACAAAGACTAAAAAGAAAGCACACCAAAATAAAAAGGAGGGAATGTCACAACGACACCCCTCCTTTTTTCGTTTCCGCTACGTCCGGTTACTCATTACTTGATATTGGCTTGCTCCAGCCCGTAACCTTTCTTCTTGTCTTCAGCCTTCAGCCAAATGCCAAGCAACAAAGCCAGCACGCCCAATGAAGCAAACACCAGCATGGGCACCATATAATTATATTCCAACGGATTCTCCACACCCGGATTGGACGAACGGATAACCGAACCGATAATCATGGGGAACGCATACAAACCGATGTTCTGTATCCAGAAAATGACAGCGTATGCCGAACCCAGCAAACGATTGTCCACCAACTTGGGCACGGAAGGCCACAAAGCTGCCGGAACCAAAGAGAACGAAATGCCCAGCAACACAATGCCCAAATATGCGATCAATACCGACTGAGTGGCCGGCAACACCAATGCAAAAGACAAATGGCACACAATCATCAGGATAGCACCCAGTATCAACATGGTAGCACCCTTGCCTTTCCTATCCAAATAGTTTCCGAGGAATGGAGTAATGGCCGCCGCACCCAAAGGAAAGACAAAGAATACCAATCCGGCCTGCTCGGCCGTGTAGCCCAAATTACACTGCAACATGTTGATGGCATACTTTTGGAAGGGGAAAATGGCCGAATAATAAAGCACACAAAGCAATGCCACCAGCCAGAACACCTTGGAAGAAAAGATCTGTCCCAGGTCGCTCACCTTGAACGGATCGTCCTTTTCCTCCTCGCCGGCTCCCTGAGCGTCCAGTTTCTTATCCATGAAAGCATAGACAATGAAAGATATCAGTCCCACCAACAGCAAGATGACCGCAGCCGCCACAGGACGCGACACACTGACCGGCTGCATGGATGCCAGCACCGGCGAACCCAGCACAACCACCGCCACACCAATACGGGCTATAGCCATTTCTACACCCATGGCCAACGCCATTTCTTTTCCTTTAAACCATTTCACAATGCCGCGCGACACCGTAATACCGGCCATTTCCACACCACAGCCGAAGAACATGAACCCGCATGCAGACATCTTGGCCGAAGCCGGCATGCCTTCATAAAAAGGAGTGACATTCCACCACGATGAAGGCAGATTCAACCAGTTGTTCATCAACGATTCGGCACCGCTACCGATAAAAGCGTCGGAAACCGCATACCAGTTGACAGCCGCTCCCAGCAACATCACAGCACCAGACAGGATAGCCGTAAACCGTACACCCATCTTATCAAGAATGATGCCGGCAAAAATAAGGAAAAACACAAATACGTTGAGGAAGGTTTCCGAACCCGCATAGTGTCCGTAAGCCACAGGATCCCAACCACGCTGAGTTTGCAACAACTCCTGCAACGGAGAAAGTATATCCATAAAGATATACCCGAAAAACATGGCAGACGCCAACAGCACCAATGCCGTCCAGCGCCAGGCCGCCGAGTCATTGAGCTTTCTTTGAACTTGTTCTTTCATTCGTTTATAAGATTTTTAATTAATAGTTTTCCACATAAGATGCTACAAAGATACAGTTTTTTAGATACAGAAAGCTCTTTCCGAGAAAAAGTTCTATCTTTGCGCAACTATTAAACCGGCCCATCCGGACAAATCATCAGCTTATTACTTTTTATAAACTTAATATTACTGATTATGAAAAAGAGCAAAACAATCCTTGTCTGCACCCTGCTGAGCGGGAGCATCCTATTCTCATCATGCATTGGTTCTTTCGGATTATGGAACAGTTTGAAAGACTGGAACCAAGGAGTAAACAACAAATTTGTCAACGAACTCATTTTCTTGGCCTTCCACATTGTTCCCGTCTATGGAATCGCCTATTTGGCAGACGTATTAGTGTTAAATTCTATCGAATTCTGGAGCGGCTCTAATCCTGTAGCTTCCATTGGCGAAGTAAAAACGGTGCAAGGAAAGGACGGTGAATATCTAGTGAAGACCAACGAAGACGGCTACACCATTACTAAAAAAGGAGAAGAAAAGTCGGTAGACCTGGTCTATAATAAAGAAAACAATACCTGGAATGCCGTTACCGACGGACAAAGCTTCGAACTGGTGAGAATAAACGAAGACGGGACAGCCACCATGAGCTTGCAAAACGGTACTTCCATGACCGTGATGCCGGACGAACAAGGTGTGGCCGCCGCAAGAGTAGCTACAGGAAACTCCCTGTTCTTTGCAGCAAGATAACAGACACGGCAACGTCTAAATACAAAGAAAAGGGCACAGCTCTTTCACTCAAGACACCGGCTTGTGTGCAGTGCCCCGCCACCCGTCGGCACGATGGGAGCAAACCGCTAGTTATATGCCTATAAACAGGGCTTTTTACACATACGTACGTGTGAATCGCACGTACGTATGTGTTTTACAACGCAGCCGCACGGGGTGTTTTCAGACGGTTTGAGAATCCGATCTGTGTCATAGTAAAACCCTGACAATCGGTTCTTAACGTATGAGATAGCTCCTGAAAATTAGTAAGTTCCCTCGGAACTATGCAGCATCGGATATTCCTGTCTCGACATCTTTTAGAGAAACGCGTCTGAGTGCCTCCTCAGTCGTAACAAGATTCATCCTTTGCGGATGCAAACTTCTTTGCTCCTGTACAAATACTTGTCGCCGGCCGCTCTAATTCTTAAAACACCGTCGGTGTTCTATAAGACACCGTCGGTGTTTTATAAAACTTCGACGGAAATCATTAGAACACCGACGGTGTTTTAAGAAATCAATAGGGCATAAACAACTTTTAGAAGAGCCTTTAAGAATTTTGTAAACTGACAGAATCCGTTATATGTTCATTGTTATACGACGCATCGTTCATTGCCCGTCCGGAATTGCACATAATGCGGAAAAGATATATATAATAAGGTATAGGTCGTTCGGCCGGTTTTTCATTCTGCCAACGATTTATTCTATATGGACATACAATCCCGCCCATATGAAGAGCCCTATTGCCTTTAGATGCCGTTTCTACTTATTTTCTATTGATTATTACCCGTTTTCTATAGGTAGACAGGTGGGTACAAGCATTTGATGCAGTGTGAAGTGTTACTTTCATTCTACCCACTTGAAAATGATTCTCACCAATTGATCTTCAATTTTTTACCCAATAATTATAGATACAAGCCTGAATATTGGAGCCTGTTTTAACAATAAAGTCCCATCATTCCTTTTATTGAAAGAAAAAGAAGCAAAAGCGAAATATTTTTTTTTGTTCCGCTTTCTTGGATATTAAAATTATTCTATATTTGCGAAGAAAATCTAAATTTAATTGAAAAACATAGTTCCGAGGGAACTTATCATTCTCAAGACCTACCGTTTTTCATAAACAATTAAATTATAATAATATGATTAAACATCTGAAATCAGTCGGAATGTTGCTATTCCTGTCGGCCTTTGCCGGAGGAACAGCCTATGCATCATCCGGAGAGAAAGTGGAAAGCATCCATGCCGTCCAACAAAACGGTACATGTACCGGAGTCGTTAAAGATGGTACAGGCGAAACCGTCATCGGTGCATCTGTGGTAGTAAAAGGAAGTACCAACGGTACCATTACAGGTATTGACGGAGATTTCTCTCTGAACAATGTCCCCAAAGGCAGCACGCTGATCATCTCCTTCGTAGGATATCAAACGGTAGAAGTGAAATGGACAGGTACTCCGCTAAACATCATCCTGAAAGATGACACACAGACATTGGACGAAGTAGTGGTGGTGGGTTACGGCACACAGAAAAAAGTGAATGTGACCGGTGCGGTAAGTATGGTGGACTCCAAAGTATTGGAATCACGCCCCGTACAGAATGTGGCACAAGCCCTGCAAGGACAAATCCCGGGATTGAACATGTCGGTAGGCAACAGCGGTGGTGCGCTGGACGCCTCGCTCAGCATCAACATCCGTGGTGCAGGTACCATCGGTAGCGGATCTAGTGGTAACCCGTTGATCCTGATAGACGGTATCGAGGGCGACATGAACACGGTGAACCCCAACGATATTGCCAATGTATCGGTATTGAAAGACGCAGCTTCGTCTTCTATCTACGGTGCGCGTGCTGCATTTGGTGTAATCTTGATTACAACGAAGAACGGTAACAGCGGCAAGACCAAAGTGAATTACTCGGGAAATGTCCGCTTTTCGGACGCCATCCAGAAGCCCAATATGACCAATTCGGTAGATTTTGCCACTTACTTCAATGAAGCACAACGCAATGCCTACGGTACGGTCATCTTCGATGAAGAAGACATGAACCGCATCAAGACGTATGCAAGCGGCGGATATACCGACCCCACCAAACCGGAATATTACGGTACGGTAGCCGGCAGTGACGGACGCTGGCAAAAGTATGGAAGTTCATTTGCCAACACCAATTGGTTCGACGAATTCTATGAAAGCTGGGTGCCTTCACAGGAACACAACCTGAGCATCAATGGCGGTAATGAAAAAATCACTTACCTGCTAAGCGGAAGCTTCCTCGACCAACAAGGTCTGTTGCGCCACGGAAGCGACAAGTTCCAGCGTTACACCCTGAACGGCAAGCTCTCTGTGAAGCTGACCGACTGGCTGACCATGAACTACAACAACAAGTGGACACGCGAGAACTACGACCGACCGACTTATATGACAGGTCTGTTCTTCCACAACATCGCCCGCCGCTGGCCGACCTGTCCGGCAGTCGACCCCAACGGACATTGGTTTGCTGACATGGAAATCATACAGATGGAAGACGGTGGAAAGCAAACAAGCGAGAAGAACTGGAGTACCAACCAGGTGCAGTTCGTATTCGAACCCATTAAGGACTGGCACATCAACGTGGAAGGAAGCTTGCGCCAGTACAATGAAAAATACCACTGGGCCGTATTGCCTATCTATGGCTACGATTCCAGCAACACGCCTTATCTGCTTTCGTGGAACGGAGGCGCACCCGGATATTCGGAAGTACAGGACTATCGCGCCAGCGAAGACTACTTCTCTACCAACATCTTCAGTGACTACTCGAAGACCTTGGGCGACCACTACTTCAAGGTAATGGCAGGTTTCAACGCCGAGCTTTACAAGACCGGCAGCCTGACAGGCTTTGGTACCGACCTGATCACCCCGACCGTCCCCGAGCTGAATACTACACAAAGCAATAAAAGAGCCAACAACAGCGCAAGCGAACTAGCCATGGCAGGTTTCTTCGGTCGTATCAACTATAACTACAAAGAACGCTACCTGCTGGAAGCCAACTTGCGTTACGACGGTTCTTCACGCTTCATCGGCGACAAACGCTGGGGACTGTTCCCGTCGTTCTCCGTAGGATGGAACATCTCACGCGAAGAGTTCTTCAAACCGCTGACCAACATCGTAGGCACCTTGAAACTGAGAGGTTCGTGGGGACAGCTGGGCAACAATGAAACAGACGCCTGGTATCCGTTCTTCCAAAGCATGCCTACCGGAACCACCAACTCGGGATGGCTGATCAACGGAGTACGTCAGAACACCGCATCGCTTCCGGGCATCGTGAGCAGCGTGCTGACATGGGAAACCGTAGAGTCGTGGAACGTGGGCTTCGACTTCGGGTTGTTCAACAACCGTCTGACCGGATCATTTGACTATTACCAACGTTACACCTACGACATGGTAGGTCCCGCTCCTACACTTCCGGGCATTTTGGGAGCTTCCGCCCCGAAGGTCAACAATGCCGACATGAAGTCATACGGTTGGGAAATGGAATTGTCATGGAGAGACCGTATCGACGAGTTCAACTACGGCGTACGCTTCACCTTGGCCGACGGACAACGGAAAGTCACCAAATATCCGAACGAAAGCGGCGACATCAACTCATGGTACAACAACAAGCTGGACGGAACCATCTGGGGATATACCACAGTGGGTATCGCACAGACACAGGAAGAGATGGACAAGCACTTGGCCAACAACAAGCCCAACTGGGGCTCTAACTGGGGAGCCGGCGATATCATGTATGCCGACCTGAACGGCGACGGCGAAGTGACTTCGGGTTCACAAACCTTGGGCGACCACGGCGACTTGACAGTCATCGGTAACAGCTATGCACGCTACAACTTCGGTTTCACTGTAGACGGTTCATGGAAAGGACTGGACTTCTCTGTATTCTTGCAAGGAACCATGAAGCGCGATTACTGGCTTAGCGGCCCGTACTTCTGGGGAGCCAGCGGCGATGAATGGCAGTCGGCCTGCTTCACCGAACACTTGGACTACTGGACACCCGAGAACCCGGGAGCTTATTACCCGAAACCTTACTTCGGAGGCATTACCAAGAACCAGCAGGTTCAAACCGGCTACTTGCAGAACGCCGCATACCTGCGCGTGAAGAACGTACAAATCGGTTACACGCTGCCGAAGAGCTGGACAAAGAAAGCTGCCATGGAAAATGTACGTTTCTATGTATCAGGCGACAACCTGCTTACTTTGACAGGCATCAGCTCCATCTTCGACCCCGAAACTTTGGGCGGCGACTGGGGACCGGGAAAACTGTACCCGCTGCAAAGAACTGTATCTGTCGGTGTAAATGTTAACTTCTAAAAAATACGACTATGAAATTAAGTTTAAAACATATCTATATCTGCTCACTCATCGGACTGGGAGCATCGTCTCTGACCTCCTGTAATGATTTTCTAGACCGTGAGCCGATTACCAACGTTACCCCCGAAGCCTACTTTACCACTGTAGACCAAGTGGGCGCATACGTCATCAACTATTATTCTTACTTGCAAAATTCACGCGGACAATCTCTGTTCCACGATAAGAACTGGCGAAGCGGCATGACGCTCAATGACGACAATACCGACAACCTGTTCTCACAAACGGGCAATCTGCAATACTTTGCGGGAGAAAAGCAAGTACCCTCGGGCAAGAACTTTGAGACTTATACGACCCGTGCCCGTGTATGGAACTGGCTGTTCGAACAAATACTGTCGAAAGAGGAAGCCGGAAGTATCCAAGGCGATCAAGAGATATTGAGACACTACATAGGCGAAGCGTATTTCTTCCGCGCCATGACCTACTATCAGGCACTGGTGCGCTACGGCGACTTCCCCATCATCGATGAAGTGCTCCCCGACGACGAAGCCGTACTGAAAGAAAAAAGCCAGCGCGCCCCGCGCAATGAAGTGGCACGTTTCATCCTGAAAGATCTGGATGAAGCCATATCTCGACTGAAGGATCAAGGATTCCAAAACAACCAGCGCATCAACAAGCAAACTGCACAGTTGCTGAAGTCACGTGTCGCCCTGTTCGAAGCCACCTTCGAAAAGTATCACCGCGGAACCGGACGTGTGCCGGGCGATGACAACTGGCCGGGCAAGAACATGGCATACAACCAAGGCAAGACATTCGACATCCCGGGAGAAATCAATTTCTTCCTGAGCGAAGCCATGAATGCATCCAAGGCCGTTGCCGACCATTGCGCCCTGACAGAAAACTCCCACCAGATGAATCCTGCTTTGGGAGAAATCAACGGATGGAACCCCTACTTCGACATGTTCAGCAGCGAGGACCTGAGCAGCAATTCCGAAGTGTTACTGTGGAAACAATATAACCTGAGCATCGGTTACACCCACGATGCTGCATACATCCTGTCGGCCGGTGGCGACCAGCTGGGACTGGCACACAGCTATATCACCTCCTTCCTGATGAAGAATGGTCTTCCTTACTATGCCGACGGCTCGGGCTATCAAGGCGACCTGACCGTATCTATGGAAAAAGAAGGACGCGACGAACGTCTGCAACTCTTTGTCTTCGGTGAAGACGATGTAACCCGTTGCGACCCTGCCGATCCCACAGTTTCCAAAGAGAACAAAGTGGTGACACTAGATACCATCCCCTTGGTAACAAGCAGCGTGGAACTGCAAGACTTCACCGGTTATCGTCCGCGTAAGTATTACAGCTATGACTACAACCAGTATCAAAGCAACACTGTCATCTGTACTACAGGTGCCATTGTGTTCCGTGCTGTCGAGGCCTATCTGAACTACATCGAGGCATGCTATGAAAAGAACGGCTCACTGGACAACGATGCCAGCAATTACTGGAAAGCCATCCGCCGCCGTGCCGGTGTAAACGAAGATTTCTCACTGACTATCGCCAACACGAACCTGGACAAGGAAGCCAACGTCGTAGGCGGAACTGTACATGGCGACCTGGCAGTATTCTCAGGCGACCAGAAAGTAGATGCTACGCTCTACAACATCCGCCGCGAACGCCGTTGCGAATTTATCTCCGAAGGCATGCGCTGGGACGACTTGAAGAGATGGCGTTCTTGGGATCCTGCTATCAGTGGCCACTACATGCTGGAAGGTATGAACCTTTGGGATGAATCTTATAAGAAATATGTAGACAGCGATGGCAAATCCACTCTTATCGCAGACGGATCAAGCAATGCAAACATCTCGGCTGCTTCAGTCAGCAAATATGTCCGCCCGATGGGACGTACCGAAATAAACAACCAGTTGTTTGACGGATATACTTGGAAAAAAGCATTCTATCTGGAGCCTCTAGGTGTACAAGACTTCACACTGAGCGCTAGCGACCCCACAGATGTCAACACTTCGACCATGTATCAGAATCCGTACTGGCCAATGACCGCCGGACGTGCACTGGAATAAGAAGACGAAAGGCATTTTATTAATCATAAATGTTAAAGATAACTGCTCCGGACATAGAGCAATCATCTTAACATAGTTGTGGCAAGAAGGGTGTTCGTGAGAATGCCCTTCTTTTTATTTATAATACAACCACACGAAAGAAGCAGCCATTTCCGAACATGCCACTTTCCAGTTGCCGTAAGAGCCGCACTGCCTCTGAAAGAATTATCTGCAGAGGTTGGTTCCTTCACCAACGACAAAGGCATGCTCCTGCATAGTGTTCCACAATACCGGATTTATAGACTACGTACGATAAGTTTCTTTGGCATACAACAACAGTGAAAGCTGCTTTCCTCACGGAGAGCAGCTTTCACCTCTTCAACACATTTTTTTGAAGATAACAGTATGCTAAATTTTAATCACGGCCTCCTCCCAGTGCCTGATAAAGGTTGATAACACCTTGTATCTCGGCCAAACGATTGGCCGCACGGGTCAACTCTGCATTAAGCAAAGTCTGCTGTGCCGTCAATACCTCTAAATAAGTTGTATTTCCATGTTGCATCAGTAAGGAGGTACTTTCCAAAGCTTTATTTAATGAATTTACTTGCTTATCATAATAAGCGGACTTCTCGCAAGCCGTCTGATAGTTAACCAAGGCTTCGTTCACTTCGCTTCCGGCATTCAACAAAGCCTGCTGGAAACTCAGTTTCGCTTCTTCTTGCCGAGCCTTAGCTATCTTCAACTGCGCTACGTTAGTTCCTTTATTGAAAAGCGGCTGAGTCAACGAAGCCACTGCCGTGGCTATGAACTTGCCTGGATTAACAATCATGCCTCCCCCCGAATTAGTCCAGCCTGCACTTCCGCTTAATACGATAGAAGGATAAAAAGCAGAACGAGCCTGATTGGTAGCATAAAAAGCCGCTTCCAACGAACGTTCCGCACTGCGCACATCAGGACGATTGGCTAACAACTGCACAGGAATACCAACAGCAAGTTTCTCGTTTATTCCAGTGAAAGGAGTAGTCCCGGCTTCCAACGAACCACGCTGCACCGCATGAGGCGCTTCGGCCAACAACAGAGATAAACTATTCTCTACCTGGTTGATCTGCTTCTTCAAATCGAGAACAGCAGTACATACCGTATAATAAGTGGCCTCCATTTGCGAAACGGCAGCCTCATTGGCCCGTCCGGCTTCCATCAAGGCACGAGTAGCTTCTACGGTTTCTTTCCATGACTTTTCGGTGCGGACAGAAATGTTCAACTGATCATCCAGCATCAACAGTGTATAATAAGTATTGGCTATGCTGGCTATCAATTGTGTCCGAACAGCTTGTTGGTAGTCTCTACTCTGTTCTAACAAGGCTTTTGCTTGTTTTTTCGCATTCCTGATACGACCAAAAATGTCAATTTCCCAACTTGCAGCAACCGGTAAAGTGTAAGTTTGTACGGCCTTTGCTTTATCAAAACTGCTTACCGTTCCCTGTGGAGACAAAGCAAAAGAAGGCAGATAAGCCAATTTAGCAGACAACAGAGTTGCTTCCGCTTCCTTCACACGCCATTGAGCCGATTGCAGATCTGTATTGTTCTGTAATCCCTGCTCTATCAGTTCCTGAAGCCGGGGATCTGTAAAAACTTCCCGCCAGCGCAGGTTACCGATATTATCTACGGTATCAGCAACTGCAACTTCCTCGCCATATAACCGATCGGGTACTTCGGTTGCCGGTTTATATTGGGTATATATGCCGCAGCTACTCAATGTGAGTGCTGCAACTGTTAGAGTAATGATCTGTTTTTTCATTTTTCCTTTTTGTTTTTACTTTCAAGATGATGTTGTCTTTCTTCTTTAGCTTTCACATATTCCTCCTGAATCTGCCAATCGGATGCCGATTGGAACTGGATGGGACGTACTTTTTCCTGCAAATACTGGAAAACAATAAACAATGACGGTACAATAAACAACAGAGCCAATGTACCGATCAACATACCTCCCACTGTACCTGTTCCCAACGATGTATTACCATTGGCTCCTACCCCGCTGGCAACCATCAAAGGAAGCAAACCGAAAATCATAGTCCCGGCCGTCATCAAGATCGGACGCAAACGAGCTTTGGCAGCTGAAAGTGCAGCAGAAGTCAGACTCATCCCCGCCTTACGTCGTTCGGCAGCATACTCGGTCAGCAAGATAGCGGTCTTAGACAACAAACCTATCAACATAATCAAACCGGTCTGCAAATAAATATTGTTTTCCAGCCCCATCATCTTTGCAAATAAGAAACTACCCATCAAACCAAAAGGTACGGAGAGCAACACTGCAAACGGGATAAGGAAGCTTTCGTAAAGCGCACTCAAGATAAGATAAATCATCAAGAAGCAAATGGCGAAGATAATAAGAGTAGTACTTCCCTGATCCGTTTCTTCCCGAGTAATACCTCCGAAATCATATCCAAAACCTTTCGGAAGTGATTGAACCGCAGTTTCTTGAACAGCACGAATAGCATCACCCGTACTATATCCTTCAGCAGGCATCGCATTTACGGCAATCGAATTGAACATATTGAAACGGCTCAACGACTCCGCCCCATAACTACGGGTCAATGATACGAACTGACTTAAAGGAGCCATCTCGCCATCCGACATACGCACAAATATATGGTTCAGCGAGTTTTCGTCCACACGATATTTGGGATCCGCCTGAATCATTACTTTATATACTTTAGAAAAACGATTAAAGTTTGAAACATATTGTCCACCATAATAACCGGACAACGTGCTCAATACCGCATCCGGAGTAATGCCTGCACGTTTACACTTGGAAGCATCCACTTCTACCGTCCATTGCGGATAACGGATATCGAAAGTAGAATATGCCATCGCAATTTCGGGGCGCTGATTCAAAGCACCCAGATATTGCTGAGTGGTGCGGAAGAAAGTACCTACCTCGCCACCTTGCTTATCCTGCATGTGGAGTTCCAACGCATTTCCCATACCATATCCCGGAATCATACCCGGAGAAATGGCAAATACGCTGGCATCCTTGATATCTGCCGTCCGGCCATACACTTGTCCGATTACCGCCTGCACATCATTTTCTTTCCCTTTACGCTCATCCCAAGGACGCAATTTCAGAATCAACATACCGAAAGAGTTACCCTGTCCTGCCAGCAGACCATAACCGGCCACACGCTGCACATGCAACACCTGTGGTATTTCCATCATACGTTTTTCGATACGCATCATCACATCATTAGTTGTTTTCAGCGAACTGCCCGCCGCCGTACTGACATTGACAAACACAACCCCTTGGTCTTCATCAGGCACCAGACTGGTCTTGGTGGTATTCATCAGGAAAGCCAATAGTACTACTGAGGCCGCAAGAAGTGTCCATACCATCCACTTGCGTTTAATGAAAAATAGCACACCTTTCTTATATCTCTCAATTATTACCTCAAAAGCCGCATTGAATGCTTTACGGAAACGTGATGCAAAATTGTTTTTCTCTGTTCCGTCTTCATTGATATAGGGCTTCAGAAACAAAGCACACAAGGCCGGACTCAATGTCAATGCATTGACAGCAGAGATTCCCACAGCCACTGCCATGGTCAAACCAAACTGGGTATAGAACGTTCCAGAAGTTCCGCTCATAAACGAAACCGGAATAAACACCGCCATAAAGACCAACGAAGAAGAAATCACAGCATTGCTAATTCCCTTCATGGCATCCATACTGGCCATATAAGAAGAACGGTAACCCACGTCAAAACGTGCCTGCACAGCTTCGACAACCACAATAGCATCATCTACCACCGTACCGATCACCAACACCAAAGCAAACAGGGTAATCAGGTTGATACTGAATCCGGCAGCAGACATAAAGGCAAAGGTACCGATTAAGGACACAAAGATACCCACCAACGGAATCAAAGTAGAACGGATATCCTGCAAAAATACATATACAATTAAAATGACCAGCAGAATAGCCTCTAACAAAGTTTTCACTACCTCGTGAATAGAAGCATATAGGAAATCATTGGAGCTCATCACTTTAGTCAACTCCACCCCCTTCGGCAGATCTTTGCGGACCTCTTCTAGAAAAGCATCAATATCATTGTTTACTTCCGTTGCATTGGAACCGGCCGTTTGGAAAATCATGCAGGAAATGCCCGGGTGTCCGTCCATCGCGCCATGATAAGCGTAGCTTTCCTCTCCCATTTCAATGTCGGCTATATCTTTCAGCCTCAACACTTCACCCCCGTCTGTAGAACGAATCACGATCTCGCCAAATTCTTCGGGAGTAATCAGACGTCCCTTGTACTTCATTGTGTATTGAAATGTTTCATCCGAATTCTCACCAAACGACCCGGTAGCCGACTCAATATTCTGTTCGGCCAAAACTCCTGTCACATCAGAAGGAATCAACTTATATTGCGCCATCACATCGGGTTTCATCCAAATACGCATACTGTAATCACCACCCATAATCATCATATCGCCTACTCCCTGAATACGGAGAATGGCAGGCTTCAAGTTGATACTAATATAGTTGGACAAGAACTTTTCATCATACGAATCGTCTGGACTATATAAAGAAAACATTTGCAAGATACTAGTTTGACGCTTAGAAGTGGTCACTCCCACCCGTGTCACTTCGGCAGGAAGCTGTCCGGTCGCCTTGGACACACGATTCTGCACATTGACTGCCGCCATATCGGGATCTACACCTTGCTTAAAATACACCGTAATGCTTACCACGCCGGCATTCGAAGCCGTAGAGGTCATATAAGTCATGTTCTCCACTCCGTTGATGGCCTCTTCCAGCGGAGCGATCACACTCTTCTGAAGAGTTTCCGCACTGGCACCAAAATATGAAGTGCTCACCTGAATAGTAGGTGGAGCGATATCCGGATATTGTTCAACAGGCAAAGTAAACAGCCCGATAAGACCCACCACCACAATTGATATAGAAATCACAGCCGACAGGATGGGGCGTTCTATAAAAGTTCTTAAATTCATTTTCTTTCCTCGTTTTGTTTTACTTTAATCGACGTTCCTTCACGCAACAAGCCTACCCCTTCGGCTACAATGACATCACCTTCTTTCAGTCCGTCAGTCACAATATATTCTTGTCCGCCGTTCACACGGGTTACTTTGACCGGAGCCGACTGGGCTTTTCCATCCACTACCTTATATACATAGGTAATATCCTGAAGTTCGAAAGTGGCAGCCTGAGGAATAACCAAACTTCCTTCCATAGCCACCGGAAGAATTACATTTCCCGATGTCCCGCTATACAACAAGCCGTTTTGATTTGGGAACACAGCACGCAGACTTGCAGTTCCCGTGCTACGGTCCACCACTCCACTGATTGTTTCCACACGTCCTTTCTCTCCATACATGGACCGGTCATTCAATTGCAATTCCACTTCGGGCATATTCTTCAAGGCCTCCGCCTTGGAGCCATACCGACGGGTCAGTGCAAGCAGCTGGTTCTCAGTCATCGAAAAATAAACATACATGTCCGAGTTATCGGATATCGTGGTCAAAGGTTGTGGCATTCCAGCACTGACCAATGCTCCGACACGATAGGGTAAAGTACCAACCACCCCATTCGAAGGGCTCTTCACTTCCGTATACGAGAGATTATTACGAGCACTTACCTCCTGTGCCTTCGCTTGGGCAAGCTGAGCCCGTGCGGTGAGCCATGAGTTCTCTGCCGTTCTCAAATCAAATTCGGAAACAACTTTTTTTGCAAACAATTCTTTCTTGCTGTCATACGTCAACTGTGCCGTAGCCAGTCCGGCTTTCGCAGCTTCCACATTGGCCACAGCCGTTTCCAAAGTCGCTTTATAAGGCACCTGATCTATAACAAACAAAACTTGCCCTTTGCGAACAGCCTGCCCTTCCTCCACACAAAGCCGGGTAAGGAAGCCAGAGACCTGCGGATAAATATCAATGTCCTGACGTCCGCGGATCGTTGCTGGATAAGCAGTAGACAAGATCCTGTCCGACGGCAATACTTTGTAAACCGCATATTCCGCCTCCATCTGTATGGCAGGTTCCTGTTTGCACGATGCTGCCAAAGCAACACAACCAACTAACACCATTAGTCGCATCCATTTTCTGTTCAATGTCATCATATTTCCAATCTTTTTAAATTCGCGACAAAGGTAAACGGAATTTTGCAAGCTGAACCGTTCAATTATTAGCTACTATTGTTCAAATCAAGAACAAAGTTCCTGTTATGACAAAACAAATAGTTTATTTTGCATCAAAACAAGAACAAATATGAAAACATTGAGCTTACCAGAGAACGAACCATTTATTGCGGGGACAGATGAGAGTATGGAGATTTTCCCTCATCAGATAATCAAATTAACTGATGCGTCCATCTGCTATTGCTGTAGCGGAAAAGCCCTTATAGAGATTGATTTACAATCTTACGAGATCACAGAGAACACCCAAATCCTGCTTTTGCCGGGCAGTATACTCAATTGTACCTATGCCAGTGCGGACCTTACCGTATCGTATATCGTGTTCTCCGATTCATTGTTCAGAGAAATCACTTCACGCTTGGATCCGTCTTTCTTTCATTTCGTGAAAGAACATCCGTGTATTGTCATTCCCGAAGAACGTGTAAAACCCTTTATAGGATTAAGCTTGGTTATGAAAGATCTTTATCATGACAGGAAGAATAGTTTCCGTATCCAGATATTCAAGAATTTTGTCCAAAGCTTCATTTTGGATTTCTATGACAAAACCCGCCATTTATTTCTTCAAAAAAAGCCCGAAAGCATAAACCGACAAGAAGAATTGTTCAAACGTTTCATTCAGTTGATACACAAACATTGCACCAGCCAACGGGAAGTGTCTTTTTATGCATCCGAACTGTTCATCACGCCCCGTTATCTTTCTACAATAGTACAAAACGTATCCGGGCAGACAGCCAAGAACATCATCGACCAGCACGTTATTCTTGAAATCAAGGCACTGCTGCAATCTACTTCGCTAAGCATACAGGAAATCTCTAACCAGCTATCCTTCCCCGACCAGTCTTTTCTTGGACGCTATTTCAAGAAACATACAGGAAAATCTCCTCTTCAGTATCGGAACCAATCATAACAAGAAGGCTGCCTCCTTTTGAACAGGAAGCAGCCTTCTTTTAGTTTGACATCTACCAAGATGGATTATTCAGCCAATTTATTGTCTGAACCCAGCACGTTAATAATTTTGTGCTTGTACAGTTTTTCCATATTGTCACGAGCCGGACCTAAGTACTTACGAGGGTCAAATTCAGCCGGTTTTTCAGCAAATACTTTGCGAACAGCAGCAGTCATAGCCAGACGAGAGTCTGAGTCAATATTGATTTTGCAAACAGCAGATGTAGCAGCCTTACGCAACCATTCTTCGGGGATACCGATAGCAGCTTTCAAAGCACCACCATATTGGTTGATAGTTGCTACTTCGTCCTGAGGAACAGAAGAAGATCCGTGCAATACGATAGGGAATCCCGGCAATTTTTCCATTACAGCGTCCAATACGTTGAATGCCAAAGGAGGAGGAACCATTTGTCCTGTCACCGGATCTACAGTACATTGTTCAGGAGTGAACTTGTATGCACCATGAGAAGTACCGATAGAGATAGCCAATGAGTCACAACCTGTACGAGTAGCAAAATCAATTACTTCTTCAGGGTCAGTATAAGTATGATGATCAGAAGAAACTTCATCTTCTACACCGGCCAATACACCCAACTCGCCTTCTACAGTTACATCGAACTGATGAGCATATTCAACTACCTTCTTAGTCAAAGCCACATTTTCTTCGTATGGCAGATGAGAACCGTCGATCATTACAGAAGAGAAACCTGAGTCGATACAGCTCTTGCAAGTTTCGAAAGTATCTCCGTGGTCCAGATGAAGAACGATTTCAGGATGTGCACAACCTAATTCTTTTGCATATTCCACCGCACCCTGAGCCATGTAACGCAGCAAAGTAGCGTTAGCATACTGACGGGCACCTTTTGAAACCTGCAAAATAACCGGAGATTTTGTTTCCACTGCTGCTTTGATGATAGCCTGCATCTGTTCCATATTGTTGAAATTGAATGCAGGAATTGCATATCCACCTTTGATAGCCTTAGCAAACATATCTCTAGTGTTTACCAGACCTAAATCTTTGTAATTAACCATTGTTCTAATATTTATAATTGTTAGTGAATTAAATTCCACCGCAAAAGTAATCATAAAAGCGCTAACTATGGCAAACTCACAGCAAAAATATCTCATAAAAAACAATTTTATTAACTATTTTCTCCACACGAACACGCTAATTGATTCTATTGTAATGTCCACTTTACAAACAAGACAAGAAAGAAAATAAGAGGATAAAAAGAAAAAAATAGTCTGAAGAATTTTCTATTTTCAAGAAAAGCAGTATCTTTGCACACCAAAAATGAACCATTACACCCTAGTTTATTTACCAAGCAATAAATAATAACAATAAAATAGCATACAGAAATGAAAAAAGGCATTCATCCTGAGAACTATCGTCCCGTTGTATTCAAAGATATGTCAAACGGCGACGTGTTTTTATCGCGTTCAACTTGCAACACCAAAGAAACCATTGAATTCGAAGGTGAAACTTATCCGTTGGTAAAGTTGGAAATCTCTAGCACATCACACCCGTTCTACACCGGTAAATCCAAGTTGGTAGATACAGCAGGTCGTGTGGATAAGTTCATGAGCCGTTATGGCAACCGCATGAAAAAGTAATTTGCGCTTTTTGCTTGTTAGCTATAAAAGGAATGAAAGGCTGCAACCTTGAAGAGGATTGCAGCCTTTCATTTTTCCCCGTCAACAGGGGCGGACAGAAGGCCTCGCTCCATGCCGAAAAACACGCCTCAAAACACGTACGTACGTGTAGGCTCACACATACGTACGTGTAGACCTACACATACGGCCGCGAAGGCTCACACGTACGTACGTGATAAATCACACGTATGCCCACCGTCCGAAGAGAGGTAAAACATGCCTTCTTCCAGCCGCATAAGTAATTTTTTTAAGAATCGAATGAACTAAAAATTTGCCCATCCAGCTTTTTTCCCTACCTTAGCAAATTATTACATAAAGGGCGGATTTTGCCCGATTATATAACCTTTTAATACAATTCACCTACATGAAAAAGCTTTTTACAACGATGTGTGTTGCCGCAACTTTAGGCATACTGACATCATGCGGCACCCAGACCGCTCCGGAAAGAAGTTACAACGAAGGGATAAACATCATCCCGACGCCGGCCTCCATGCAACAACAGGACGGACGTTTCAAACTGGCTTCCGGAACCGCTTTTTATGCTCCCACTCCGGAAGCGAAAACCATAGCCGAGTTCTTTGCAGCCAAATTAAAAGGATCTACCGGATTCAACCTTGCCGTCACTGATTCGGAAGCAAAATCCGGCATCTCACTGCTGATAGACCCGGCCATGGACATCAACGACGAAGGCTACCGCCTGGATGTAACTCCACAAGGAGTAAAGATCCAAGCCAAAACCCCTCAAGGCATATTCTACGGAATGCAGAGTTTCCTACAATTGCTGCCGGCCGAGGTGGAAAGCCCCACTGTAGTGAAAAACATCGACTGGAGCGCCCCTTGTGTGGCTATCGACGATGCGCCCCGTTTCAGCTACCGAGGCGTGATGATGGACCCATGCCGTCACTTCATCCCGGTAGAGAACATCAAAAAACAGCTCGATGTACTTTCCTTATTTAAAATCAATACATTCCACTGGCATCTGACAGAAGATCAAGGATGGAGAATTGAAATCAAGAAATATCCTAAACTGACAGAAATCGGTTCCAAACGCATAGAAGGCGAAGGATATGAATACGGCGGATTCTATACACAGGAAGAAATAAAAGACGTAGTGGCATACGCTGCAGAACGCTTTATCACCGTGGTTCCCGAGTTGGAACTTCCGGGACACGAACTGGCCGCCATCGCCGCATATCCCGAACTTTCATGTAAAGGCGAACCCACCACTCCGCGCATCATCTGGGGAGTAGAAGACATCGTAATGTGTCCGGGCAAGGAAGACATGTTCAAGTTCCTGGAAGACGTTATCGAGGAAATGGTTCCCCTGTTCCCAGGCACATATTTCCACATCGGCGGTGACGAATGCCCCAAAAGTAGCTGGAAAGCATGTCCGGCCTGTCAGGCACGCATCAAAGCAGAAGGCCTGCAAGGCGACAAACAACATACGGCCGAAGAACGTCTGCAAAGTTATGTCATCCAACGCATGGAAAAAGTACTGGCCAAATATGGAAAGAAGATTATCGGCTGGGACGAAATACTGGAAGGCGGACTGAGCCCTGACGCCACCGTGATGTCATGGCGTGGCGAAGGTGGAGGTATCGCATCCGCTTTGCAAGACCACGATGTCATCATGACCCCAGGAGGAAACGGCATGTACCTGGATACCTTCCAAGGCGACTCCAAGATAGAACCAGTCAGCATAGGCGGATATACCTTGCTGTCAAAGGTATACAACTACAATCCGGTGCCCGACACACTGGTAACAATGGGCAAAGACCATTATATTAAAGGTGTACAGGCCAATCACTGGTCCGAATACATGTACACCACCGATATCATGGAATACCGCATGTACCCACGTATGATCGCCGTATCCGAAATAGCATGGACTCCGCTAGCCAAGAAAGACTACAAGGACTTTGAGCGCCGCATCAACAATGCATACGTTCGCTTGGACGGCCACGACATCAACTACCACATTCCGCAACCCGAACAGCCTTACGGTTCTTGCAATATGGTAGCCTTTACCGATTCCACTTCACTGACTTTCACGACCACTCGCCCCGAAACCATGGTGTACACATTGGATGGTAGCGATCCGACTCCCGCATCCACTCCCTACACCGAACCCATCAAAGTGAGCGAAAGCACCACTCTGAAGATACGTACCGTGCTGCCTTCAGGCAAGATGAGCCCCACACGCACCATCGCCGTGGAAAAACAAACTTTATCGCCTGCCAAGACAGTGGAAACAAAGACACCGGGGCTGAAAATGAAAATGTCATACGGCACTTACCTGAAAGCCAGCGAACTGGACAAGGCAACCGATTGGAAAGAATTGACAGTAAAATCATTGCATGACATCCGCAGCCAGGTAAATTCAACCGAAAGCATGCGCGGAGTAGAACAATATGGTGCCATTGCCACCGGTTACGTAGAAATTCCCGAAGACGGAGTATACTATTTCTCTTCCAATAACGACGAAGTATGGATTGACGGCAAGCGCCTCATCAATAACGAAGGCGAAGTGAAACGTTTCTCACGCCACGACGCTTCCATGGCTTTAGCCAAAGGATTACACGAAATCAAAGTAGTATTCCTAGGACATATCATCGGCGGATGGCCTTCTTTGTGGGACTCTGCCAACATCAGCATCCGTAAAGCAGATCAAGAGAAATTCGTTCCCATCAAACCGGAACAACTGTTCTATTGATAGGACTTTCATGACCTAACAAAAAAGAGGATGTGTCGATGACAATTCGATTGACACATCCTCTTCTTTTATTCTCCCGGCAAAGCGCCCCTCTGTCATGAACACAAAAAACGTCTGCCGCCAAAATATCCTTGCTTCATTCCGAAATCCGACCTACATCGGCCGGAACTTCCCTTCCTTCCATTCATATACCAACGGCTCTTTTCTCATATATAGAGCCAATTTCTTTCTCTCCTCCTTTGCCAGATAATCCGGAACAGTATAAGTAAAGGAAAGAGTCAGCTCGTCTTCAGCCAAAACAGCTTTCAGCAGATCCATATCCGCCTTTCCCCTGACAACAGCATAAGCCTCTTCGGTCAGCGTGTCTACCGGCAGATAAAAAGCCCCAGACGAAGGAAGGTGCAAAAAATCCTCCTTGTCCAGCCGCTGCCATTGCGTGTCATAAAAGCAAATCTCACTATCACAGGCCGGACCGCAAACCGTCCTAACCAAAGCAATCACCTGCACAGAGTCGTTCAGCGGCAACAACTTCATTTCCAAAGTACTGCTCTGCGTAGTCTGCATAAACAAATAATTCTTTGTCAACTTCTTCAGTTCGGATAGTTTGCCAAAACGGTTTTTCACTTCCGCCTTCATGTTGCTTGCCAGAAAGTCCACACAATCTTCACGGTTCACCTTAGTCAATAAAGGCGCCACCGAATCGGGCATAGCAATGAAGAGCGTCTTCATGTCCTGGGCATGCAATGAAAATACCCCCAGCAGCATACCTATTATAAATAATGTCTTTTTCATCTTATTTCTCCATTTTAAAACCTCCAAAGATAGGTATTTTGCAACAGGTGGGCAAATGTTTCACAAACATTATCAATCAACTGTTTACAAACTCTTGAATCATGACATCACCACCACACGGCAATTCCATATCAACAACTATGCAAGCATACAAGAAAAAAAAACGTCCAATTTGTTGACACTTTACAAACCTTGCAACACGCCGTTCTCTCACCCTATCCATGCGGCCAACCGTTCATCCCTCCCTGCCCATCAGCTTCATCCTACTATCCGATGCAACTTTTCATCCCTCTCTCTATACAAAACAGGCAGAAGATGTTAAAAACTTAGACGCAACAGCGTCTAAAAAGTGGACAGACTCTATCACTTCATGCAAACAATATTTTGTTTATCAACAATTTAACTTTATGGCATGCTGTTTGTAGCATTAGAAAAGTATCTCGAAGACTACACGCAAAGTAATTCTTTCAGTGTATGATCAGTTTTTAGTAAATATGAACGATTAAATTTATGATAATGGAGTATTTATCTCAATTTATTAAAAGCCAACGGACAAGAAAATCTCTTTCCGCTCTCAATGTATTCGGCCTTTCCGTATGTATCGGTGCAGCTTTGCTGATTCTGTTTTATGTCAGGTTTGAATTAAGTTTTGACTCATTCCACGACGGTGACCGAATTTATCGTGCAGAAAGTCGTCTTTACGAAGGAGGCGTATTGACCGACAACTGGGCTACAACCACCTTCGGTCATGCTCCCGTAATGTTTCATGAAATTCCTGGCATCGAACAATATGTAAGAGTTACCGCACAAGACCGTGAGCAAGAGGTAACCTACAACGACCGTCAGTTCATCGAAGCACACTACTGCTATACAGAGCCATCCTTTTTCGATCTATTTAATTTTCCCTTGATAAAAGGAGAGAAAGAAGGACAATTGGTCCGTCCCCATACAGCAGTCATCACAGAAAGTGCGGCACACCGCTATTTCAACGACAGCGAGCCTATCGGCAAAATACTGTCCTTCAAAACACCCACATCAGAACAACACTTTGAAATAACAGGAGTCATGGCCAACATGCCTTATAATTCTCATCTGAATTATGATTTCCTATTGTCGTATTCCTCCATTCCCGAAGCACGGCGCGACGTCTGGTATATTCACGGAGTATATACTTACCTCCGGCTTGAACCAGGTAAGAGTCCGCACGACATTGAAAAAGGTTTCCATATCATCTCAGAAAAATACAAGACAGCCGCATTAAAGCATAAAGACTGGAGAGTGGAACTAATTCATTTAAAGGACATCCATTTGACTCCCCGCAAGTCATACGAAAAAGAAGAAAAAGGAAGTAGAACAGCCATACACATCCTTTCTGTTATGGCCATTGCACTGTTACTGATAGGCTGGGTAAACGCACTGAATCTGACCATAGCCCGTTATCTGGAACGCGGCAGAGAATTCGGACTCCGCAAAGTATTCGGAGCATCCCGTAGCCAAATCATCATACAAGGACTGATCGAATCCGGAATATTAAACCTACTAGCCCTGTTTCTTGCATTCGGATGGATAGAAATCCTGTTGCCCGTCACCTCCCGCTGGGTGGGACGCGACTTTGCATTTGATATCTTTTCCGATGCAGAATGTTGGGGAATAGTGCTGACAATTGTCGTCTGCGGAAGTTTATTTACCGGTTTATATCCATCCTTCCTGCTCACTCATATCAAACCTTCCGACATCATAAGGGGAAAATTGCTACATAGTCGCAAAGGCAATAGGATGCGAAAGACATTGACTTTATTCCAGTTTATTGCTTCCTTCGTTCTGGTTTCTGGAACTATTGTGGTCATCAAGCAAATCCATTACATGCAACAAGAGACCTCTTCTGTTCCGCTCAATCAGATATTGGTTTTGAAATATCCCGCTTTCACAGATCACATGTCTGTCAAGATAGAAAGCTTCAAGAAACGGCTGGAACAAGAACCTTATATCAGCCGTGTTGCCATCTCTGGTGCCGTTCCGGGCGTAGAAGTTGCCAATTATTTTACGAACCGTCCTTACGGAAGTGACATTTCAGAAATAAAACTCATACAGATGTTTGCTGTCGACCACAATTATCTGACACTATATGCCCCCGAACTTCTGTGTGGACGCGTATTCTCAGAGAACTACGGCAATGAACTCAACAAAGTTGTACTGAACGAAGAAGCGGCTCGATTACTGGGATACCCCTCCCCCGAAGAAGCACTAGGCAAACAATTGGCCATGGAAGTACTGAAAGAGCCGCTCGAAGTGATTGGCATTATCAGGAACTATCACCAGCAGTCACTGGCTGAACCCTATAAACCGATCTTATTTTTCATGAAAGAACGAGTTCCGATCATTGCCACGCCCTATATTTCCATCAAACTAGAGGACGGAATCACTCCCCAACGGCTTGCAGAGATAGAGCAAATATACAAGTCTTACTTTCCGTTGGCTATCTTCTCTTATTTCAACCTGCATGATTATCATCATGAACTATACAAATCAGACCGCAATTTCAGTTGGATTTTTGCTTGCGCATCTCTATTGGCCATTTTTGTAGCCTGCTTGGGCTTGTGGATCATGGCTCTTTTCTCCACCTTGGTTCGCGTCCGGGAAATAGGAATAAGAAAAATATTGGGAGCCAATAAGAAAAGCCTTTTCATTGCTCTGACGTACGAATTAATACTCCTTACCTTCTTGGCAGCGACATTAGGAACCCCTATTTCCATCTTCTTGATGAACGAATGGCTCAAGGGTTATGCTTTCCATATAGCCATTCCATGGTGGGGATACCTCATCTCATTTGTCTTAATGATATGTATTGCCTTGTTGACAGTGCTTCGTCAAGTTTGGCGTGTGATCCAATTAAAACCCATGCGCATTTTAAGGAATGAATGACAACACGCACAAATTTATCCACTCTTATTTTCATTTTTTACTACCATCATCCCTGAAACACCGATAAGCAGAACGTTACAGGGGTGATGGCTACACGAAAGAAAAAGGAAGGAGAAGCAGCAATTTAACAATTGGCAATCTCATCATTTGACAAACCAATTGTACGCACTATCAAATCATGATCCATGCCTAATTCTTTCATCTTACGGGCTGTTTCTATGAGCTGCAAATACTTACCTTGCTCAAGACCCTGTTCAAGACCTTGCTCAATTCCTTGTTGCAACCCTTGTTGCAACCCTTGTTTCATTCCTCTTTCCATCCCTTTTGCCATCCCTCTTTCCAGTCCCCGTATTTCAGCTGTCTCCATCACACTAAACCAGTCACGGTAGG
>CAMWGU010000033.1 GCA_947173895.1 uncultured Bacteroides sp.
CCAAGGACCCTCTGATTAACAGTCAGATGCTCTAACCGACTGAGCTAACGAAGAAGGTTTTCCTCTCAAATGCGATGCAAAGATAATAGGTTTTTCTGAAATATGCAATATCTTTGCAGAAAAAAAGTAGAAAAACGAATAAAATAATTGATTTGGGCAGTGTTTGGACTGATATATTGGGCTGTTTGCAGGACGATTTACTATGGACTGGAGTGTATAAAGCACGATGAATTATATATTATATTAAGGTATATATTTAATTGTATATCGATAAGGAAGGTGCGAGATGGCATAGGTTGGAGAGGGATCGGACGAAATAAAGTTAAATATAAAGGCTCTTGTGCAGGCTTGAATGGAATAATGTGTTAATTTGCAGTTTATAAAAAATACATAAAGCGATGAAATGGAACAGTAAGAAAATGTGGGTAGTGATTTGCGTGGGTCTGGCGGGCAGCGCATTGTTCAGTTTTAATAAAGGAGATGACCGTAATTTCCAGATTGCAAAGAATCTGGATGTCTTTAATGCGGTATTCAAGGAACTGGATATGTTTTATGTGGATACTATTGATCCGGAAAAGGTGATAAAATATGGCATCGATGCAATGTTGGCGCAGACCGATCCTTACACGGAGTATTATCCCGAAGAAGATCATACACTGAAGGAAATGACGAGTGGAAAGTTTGGCGGAATTGGGTCGGTGATACGTTATTATACTCCCCGTAAGCGGGTGGCTGTCATTGAACCTTCCGAGGGAAGTCCTGCCGCCGAAATTGGATTGAAGGCCGGAGATGTCATTATGGAAATTAATGGGAAAGACATGGCGCAAGGGGATAGGACTCCCAATGGCCTGACTTCGTACGTTAGTGACAACCTGCGCGGCGAACCGGGAACCACCTGTGTGCTGAAAGTGGAACGTCCTGTTTCCGATAGTACGTATATCCCGATGGAGTTTAAAATTGTGCGCTCTACTATTCGCACAAATCCGGTGCCGTATTATGGATTGGCGGCCGACAAGGTGGGGTATATCGTAATCAGCACTTTCGCCATCGAGAATTGTTCGAAGGATATAAAGAAAGCATTGATCGAGCTGAAGCAGCGGGGAGCAGAAGCCATTGTTCTTGATTTGCGGGGAAATGGTGGCGGCTTGCTGAGCGAGGCGGTGAATGTGGTGAATTTTTTTGTGCCGAAAGGAAAAGAAATTGTGGTGACGAAGGGTAAGATAAAACAAGCCGGAACAACTTATAAGACGATGAACGAACCGGTGGATACGGAGATTCCGCTGGCTGTGCTGGTGGATGGCTCTACAGCTTCGGCATCCGAAATCGTTTCCGGATCTTTGCAGGATCTTGACCGTGCAGTGATCGTGGGAAGCCGCACATACGGCAAAGGTTTGGTGCAGGTGCCTCGTGAATTGCCTTACAACAGCAGTATGAAAGTGACTACGGCTAAATATTATATTCCCAGCGGACGTTGTATCCAGGCTATTGATTATGCCAAACGGAATGCGGACGGTTCGGTGGCCCGTACTCCCGACAGCCTGACTCATGTATTTTATACAGCAGCCGGGCGTGAAGTGCGCGACGGAGGGGGGGTTCGGCCTGATGTGGAAGTGAAGACCGAGAATTTCCCGAACATTCTGTTTTATCTCCTTAATGAGGATATGATATTCGATTATGTCACCCAATATTGCATCAAGCATTCTCAGATAGGCGAAGTGCAAGATTTCACGGTGACGGATGCTGACTATGCCGACTTCAAGAAAATGCTGCATAAGCGTCATTTTACTTATGACCGCCAGAGTGAAAAGATGTTGAAGAACCTGAAGGAGATAGCAGAGTTCGAAGGTTATATGGATGGTGCGAAGGATGAGTTTGAGGCTCTGGAGAAAAAGTTGACTCATAACTTGGATCATGAACTGGATCGCTTCTCGAAAGAGATAAAGGATGCTATTGCCCAAGAGGTGGTGAAACGTTATTATTTCCAACGTGGTGCGGTGTTGCAACGTCTGAAAGATGATCCCGATTTGAAAAAGGCTGTCGAGATATTGAATAATTGCTCGGAATACGGCAATATGCTTTCTGTGGTAAAATAGGTAGAGAGAAGCTTGCTCTTTTTGGGGGGAGTAAAAAAGAAAGGTTCTATCTTGGCTCTGTGTGTAGCAGGGCAGGATAGAACTTTTCTTTTGTGATGAAGGTTGGAATTATTCCTCCTGTTCCTTGAACCAGTTGGCATACATCAGGTAGCCGTTGGCTATTTTCTGGTTAAGTTCCTTGCTTTGCGCCTCGGGAATTTTTTTGATGAACTTAGCCGGAACTCCTGCCCACAGGCTTCCCGGTTCGATAACGGTGTTGCTGAGGACTAGGGCGCCGGCTGCCACAATGGCTCCTTCGCCCACAATAGCATGGTCCAATATGGTGGATCCCATTCCAACTAGTGCGCCGTCTTTGATGGTTGCGCCGTGTATGGTTACATTGTGGCCCACAGAAACATCATTTCCTATTTCTACCACTGATTTCTGATACAATGTATGCAGAACGGTGCCATCTTGGATATTCACGCGGTCACCTATGCGGATAGAGTTGACATCGCCGCGCAATACGGCATTGAACCAAATGCTGCAATCTTTTCCGATGACTACATCACCGATGAGGGTGGCGTTGTCGGCCAAATAGCAATTTTCGCCTATTTGTGGAGTAAATCCTCTTACTGATTTGATAAGTGCCATAGAGTGTTATTGTTTTAAAGGAGAAGTGGCTTTTCTTAACCATTCGCATTCTTCGGCATTCAATTTCGGGCTCAGACGTTGGTACACAGTTTCGTGATATTGGTTGAACCAGTTTATCTCTTCCTCGTTAAGCATGTCTGTCAGGATGGCTTCTTTGTCAATGGGACAGAGGGTCAGCGGCTCGAATTTATAATAAGTCCCGAATTCAGTTTCTTCTGCTGGAATTATCAGCATGGTATTTTCCGTGCGTATCCCATGGCGTCCGGCTTTGTAGATGCCGGGTTCGTTGGTTACGGTCATGCCGGGGACAAGCATTGCAGGCATGTGATTCATGCGGATCTGGTGAGGCCCTTCATGTACATTCAGGAAGCAGCCTACTCCATGACCGGTTCCGTGTAGGTAATTGATTCCGGCTTTCCACATGGGAAGGCGGGCCAAAACATCCAATTGGGTGCCGCAAGTGCCATGTGGGAATCGGGCCATAGAGAGCTGGATAAATCCTTTTAAAACCAATGTGTAGTCTGTCATCTCTTCTTCGGTCAGTGTCCCCATGACAAGGGTACGGGTAATGTCGGTAGTTCCGTCCAGATATTGTGCACCGCTGTCCAGCAACAGCATGCCTTCGGGTCGCAAAGGAATGTCGGTTTCGGGAGTTGCTTCATAATGTACGATGGCGCCATGAGCCTTATAGCCGGCAATGGTGTCAAAACTTATGCCTTTGAAATTTGCTTGTTCAGCCCGTAATTCATATAATTTCCGGTCGATGCTTAGCTCGGTTTCATTTCCGTTCACAGCGGCCGTTTTCAGCCAGTATAGGAATTTGACCATGGCCACTCCGTCTCGTTCCATGGCTTGTCGGAAGCCATTTATTTCTATTTCGTTCTTTATTGCTTTCAGATGGAGTACGGGCGAAACAGCTGTCCGAACGGTGGCATGGTTGCAGGCTGCCTTGTAGACTGCCGCATTGATATTGGTTGATAACTGGATCGTTCCGGTAAATTCCTTCAGGTCTTTTTCTATCATTGTATACGGCCTGACTGATACGCCGTTTTCAGCCAGGTAATTTATTATTTCGTTTGATAGTTTGTCCTCTATTATATATAAGGTAGAAATATGGTTTGTGATAAGAAGGTAGCTCACAAATACCGGATTGCAATGTACGTCATTTCCCCGCAGGTTCAATGTCCATGCCACTTCATCCAGTGCAGAGATTAATATACCTGTACAGCCGTTTTGTCGGATGTATTCCCGTATCTGAGTGATTTTGTCCTTGCAACTGATGCCGGCATATTTTAAATCGTGAATGAATACTTTGTTGCTGGGTAGTGCTGGGCGGTCTGTCCATAACTTTTCGAACGGATCGGGTGCCATACACAATAGGAGTCCTTTATTCTGTAGCTCTGTCTGTAATGCACACGTATCCTGATAGTTGTTCACCCATCCGTCTATACCCACTTTGTCTCCGGCAGTCAGAGTATCGGCCAGCCAGTCGACAATGGAAGGTGTTTCCGGCAGACGTTCTTTAAATAAACTGATTCCGGTGTGCTCCAGTTGCTCGGCCGCCTGGATGAAATAGCGCGAATCCGTCCAAAGTCCAGCTGCTTCCAGTGTGATAACTATTGTGCCGGCCGATCCGCTGAATCCTGATATCCATTTGCGGGATTCCCAATGTTCGGGTACATATTCTCCTGAGTGAGGGTCCGTGCTTGGAATAATAAAGGCCGAAAGCTGGTGCTGGCGCATAAAAGTGCGCAGGCCGTTTATTCTGTTTGCAATTTCAGATTTCATGTTAATTGGTTTATAAAGGTTTGTACTGGAAAGCAAAGATACGATTTCTAAATTATTTTAGATAAATAATTGCGGAAAGTTTTGTAAATAAAGAAACTATGTGTAATTTTGCGCCGCAATTTGACTGTTGAAAAAATTAATAACAATATATTTAATAATTAAAAACAATGATTGTAGTACCAGTAAAAGAAGGCGAAAACATTGAAAAAGCGCTGAAGAAGTTTAAAAGAAAATTTGAGAAAACAGGTGTCGTAAAAGAGTTAAGAGCTAGACAGCAGTTTGATAAGCCGTCTGTATTGAACAGACTGAAAAGAGAACGTGCAATTTACGTGCAAAAACTTCAGCAGATAGAAGATTAATTAATTTTTCGCACATTGCTTGAATAATTGAATTCTTTTTCGTATATTCGTTGCCGAATAGATAAGCAACGTATCTTATGACAATAGACTCTTTTTTGGATTATCTTCGGTTTGAAAGAAACTATTCTGAGAAAACGGTAGTTAGCTATGGAATAGATTTGGTTAAGTTTGAAGAATATTTCAAGGAGGTGGATGAGAATCTCGATTTTACGATGATAGATGTAGGTCTGGTTCGTAGTTGGGTGATGCATCTGATGGAGCGTGGATATACAGCTACTTCTGTGAATCGAAAATTGAGTTCGCTTCGTTCGTTCTATCGCTTTCTTCTGAAAAAGAAAGTGGTGACGGTGGATCCGATGCAAAAAGTAATCGGCCCTAAGAACAAAAAACCGTTGCCTGTGTTTGTAAAGGAGAAAGACATGGATCGACTTTTGGATGATGTCTCTTTTGGAGGTGGATTTTCAGCATGTCGAGACAAGATGGTGATGGAGGTGCTCTATGCTACTGGCATGCGACGCTCCGAATTAATAGGGCTGAATGATGTGGATGTGGATTTTTCGGCATCTCTGATGAAAGTGACAGGGAAGAGGAATAAGCAGCGATTGATTCCTTTTGGTGAGGAGCTGCGACAGGCGATGCTCGCTTATTTGAAAGTAAGAAACGAGGCGGTACCCGAAAGAGCGGAAGCGTTTTTTGTTCTAGAGAATGGAAGGCGAATGAATGCTTCAAGGGTTTATCAGTTGGTGAGACGGAACCTTTTGAAAGTGGTTACGCTGAAAAAAAGAAGTCCGCACGTGTTGAGACATACTTTTGCAACTTCTATGCTGAATCATGATGCAGAGTTGGGCGCGGTAAAGGAATTGCTGGGCCATAGTAGCTTGACGACGACGGAGATTTATGTGCATACTACTTTTGAGGAACTTAAAAAAGTTTATAAACAAGCTCATCCAAGAGCGTAAAAAAAGGAGGTTTATATGGATATTAGAATTCAAGCTATTCATTTCGATGCAACCGAAAGACTTCAGGATTTTATTCAGAAGAAAGTTGCTAAGTTGGAAAAGTTTTGTGACGATATAAATAAAGTGGAGGTGTCATTAAAAGTAGTGAAGCCTGAAACTGCGATGAACAAGGAGGTTGGTATAAAGGTATTGGCTCCTAATGGTGAATTCTTCGCAGAAAAGGTAAGTGATACATTTGAAGAGTCAGTTGATGTCTGTGTGGATGCACTATCCAAACAATTGACCAAATATAAAGAAAAGCTGCGTGGAAAATAAAAAAAAGCGCGAAAAGTTTTTGAGATTTAAAATAAATGTCTAACTTTGCAGCCGCTTAGCCTTCCGAGGTGGAACGGCTGCACAAGCTTAGAAATTTAAAAGCCTCTTTAGCTCAGTTGGCCAGAGCACGTGATTTGTAATCTCGGGGTCGTTGGTTCGAATCCGACAAGAGGCTCAAGAAAAGAATTGTTCTTTGAAAAAAATGTTGGGCAAATACCAGAGTGGCCAAATGGGGCAGACTGTAAATCTGCTGTCTTTCGACTTCGGTGGTTCGAATCCATCTTTGCCCACACTCTTGGAGATTATAGGTAGTCTCTGGTAATGCGGAAGTAGCTCAGTTGATAGAGCATTAGCCTTCCAAGCTGAGGGTCGCGGGTTTGAGCCCCGTCTTCCGCTCTCTTTTCTTGCTGTTATAGCTCAGTGGTAGAGCACTTCCTTGGTAAGGAAGAGGTCACGAGTTCAAGTCTCGTTAACAGCTCTTTAATAACGTAATTGCTGATTATTAATCAAATAAATAACAAGTAAAGCTATGGCTAAAGAGAAATTTGAACGTTCGAAACCGCACGTTAACATTGGTACTATCGGTCACGTTGACCACGGTAAAACCACTTTGACTGCTGCTATCACTACTGTGTTGGCTAAAAAAGGTCTTTCAGAATTGCGTTCTTTCGATTCAATCGACAACGCTCCTGAAGAAAAAGAAAGAGGTATCACAATCAATACTTCTCACGTAGAATATCAAACTGCAAATCGTCACTATGCTCATGTTGACTGTCCGGGACACGCTGACTATGTAAAGAACATGGTTACTGGTGCTGCTCAGATGGATGGTGCAATTATTGTGTGTGCTGCTACCGATGGTCCGATGCCTCAGACTCGTGAACACATTCTGTTGGCTCGTCAGGTAAACGTTCCTCGTCTGGTTGTATTCTTGAATAAATGCGATATGGTTGATGATGAGGAAATGTTGGAGTTGGTAGAAATGGAAATGCGTGAATTGCTTTCATTCTATGACTTCGATGGCGATAATACTCCTATCATTCGTGGCTCTGCTTTGGGTGCATTGAACGGTGTAGCTGAATGGGAAGAAAAAG
The DNA here is from genome assembly GCA_947173895.1 of uncultured Bacteroides sp. Lineage (GTDB taxonomy): Bacteria > Bacteroidota > Bacteroidia > Bacteroidales > Bacteroidaceae > Phocaeicola. Next base: position 7,242 of record CAMWGU010000033.1, read on the forward strand.
TAATGGAACTGATGGATGCAGTTGATACTTGGATTCCATTGCCTCCGCGTGATATCGATAAACCTTTCTTGATGCCTGTTGAAGATGTGTTCTCTATTACTGGTCGTGGTACTGTTGCTACAGGTCGTATTGAAGCAGGTATTATCCATGTAGGTGACGAAGTTGAAATTCTTGGTTTGGGCGAAGATAAGAAATCAGTTGTTACTGGTGTTGAAATGTTCCGCAAATTGTTGGATCAGGGCGAAGCAGGTGATAACGTTGGTTTGTTGTTGCGTGGTATCGACAAGAACGAAATCAAACGTGGTATGATCTTGTGTAAGCCGGGACAGGTTAAAGCTCACTCTAAGTTTAAAGCTGAGGTTTATATCTTGAAGAAAGAAGAAGGTGGTCGTCACACTCCGTTCCACAACAAATATCGTCCTCAGTTCTATTTGCGTACTATGGACTGTACAGGTGAAATCTCTCTTCCGGAAGGAACTGAAATGGTAATGCCTGGTGATAACGTAACTATTACAGTTGAGCTGATCTATCCGGTTGCATTGAATGTAGGTTTGCGTTTCGCTATTCGTGAAGGTGGACGTACAGTAGGTGCTGGTCAGATTACAGAACTTCTTGACTAATAAAAAATAATATATCAGTTCTCGGCCGTAAAACACCGAGAACTGATTTTTACGGGAGTAGCTCAGTTGGTAGAGCACCGGTCTCCAAAACCGGGTGTCGGGAGTTCGAGCCTCTCCTCCCGTGCTAAACTTGAAAGAATATGTTTCAGAAAGTAACGAATTATTGTAAGGAATCTTATGACGAATTAGTCCATAAAGTATCATGGCCTACTCGTAAAGAACTTTCTAGTAGCGCAGTGGTTGTTTTATATGCTTCCCTACTTATTGCGCTAATTGTTTTTCTTATGGATTCAGCCTTCCAGTTTGTAATGGAGGATATTATCTATCCGCACTAATTAATTAAGTAAAATGTCTGAGATTGAAAAAAAGTGGTACGTGTTGCGTGCCGTTAGTGGAAAAGAAAGCAAGGTTAAGGAATATCTTGATGCTGACATCAGAAATAGTGACCTTAGTGAGTATGTGTCTCAGGTGTTGATTCCAACCGAGAAAGTGTATCAGGTTCGCAATGGTAAGAAAATTGTGAAAGAACGAAGTTATCTTCCCGGATACGTTTTGGTGGAAGCTGCCTTAGTCGGTGAAGTGGCTCATCATTTGAGAAACACTCCCAATGTGATAGGCTTTTTAGGAGGCTCCGAAAATCCGGTTCCTCTGAGACAATCGGAAGTGAATCGTATACTTGGTACTGTGGATGAACTTCAGGAGGGCGGTGAGGAACTGAATGTGCCTTACACTGTAGGAGAAACTGTGAAAGTTACTGTTGGACCGTTTAGCGGATTCAGTGGTTTCATTGAAGAAGTGAATACGGAAAAACGGAAGTTGAAGGTTATGGTTAAGATCTTCGGACGTAAAACTCCGTTGGAACTTGGCTTTATGGATGTCGAGAAAGAATGATGCATTCTGTTACGTGCATTGTCTTTCGCTATAATTAATATATAAAAAATTAAAAAAAATGGCTAAAGAAGTTGCTGGACTAATCAAATTACAGATTAAAGGAGGCGCTGCAAATCCATCACCTCCCGTTGGACCTGCTTTGGGTTCTAAGGGTATTAACATTATGGAATTTTGCAAGCAATTCAATGCCAGAACCCAGGACAAAGCAGGTAAAATTTTGCCTGTAATCATTACCTATTACGCAGATAAGTCTTTTGATTTTGTTATTAAGACTCCTCCCGTAGCTATTCAATTGCTTGAATTGGCTAAGATTAAGAGTGGTTCTGCTGAGCCTAACCGTAAGAAAGTTGCTGAAATTACTTGGGAACAAGTTCGTACGATTGCTCAGGATAAATTGGTTGACTTGAACTGCTTTACTATCGAGTCTGCTATGACTATGGTAGCGGGTACAGCTAGAAGTATGGGTATCGCTGTAAAAGGGGAATTCCCGGGTAATAACTAATAAACTTCAATTATAATGGGTAAACTGACAAAAAATCAAAAGTTGGCTGCAGAAAGAATTGAAGCAGGGAAAGCATACTCACTGAAAGAAGCTGCACAGTTAGTTAAAGAAATTACTTTTACTAAGTTTGATGCTTCATTAGATATTGATGTACGTTTAGGTGTAGATCCTCGTAAAGCTAACCAAATGGTTCGTGGCGTAGTATCATTGCCTCACGGAACGGGTAAGCAGGTACGTGTTTTGGTTCTGTGTACACCTGATGCTGAAGCTGCTGCAAAAGAAGCGGGTGCTGACTATGTTGGTCTTGACGAATATATTGAAAAGATCAAAGGTGGATGGACGGATATCGATGTAATTATCACTATGCCGTCTATCATGGGTAAGATCGGTGCTTTGGGTCGTGTGCTTGGTCCTCGTGGATTGATGCCGAATCCTAAAAGTGGTACTGTGACTATGGATGTAGCTAAGGCTGTAAAGGAAGTTAAGCAAGGTAAGATTGACTTTAAGGTTGATAAGAGCGGTATCGTTCATACTTCAATTGGTAAAGTTTCTTTCACTGTCGATCAAATACGTGATAATGCGAAAGAATTTATAGCTACTATCATTAAATTGAAACCAAGCTCAGCTAAGGGTACCTATATTAAGAGCATTTATCTTTCAAGTACTATGAGTAAGGGTATCAAAATTGATCCCAAAACTGTAGAAGAAAACTAATAATAAGGAGGAATCATGAGAAAGGAAGATAAAGGCGTTATTATTGGTCAATTGGCTGATACCGTTAAACAATATGGACATTTCTATTTGGTTGACACTACTGCAATGGATGCAGCTAAGACTAGTGAACTGAGAAGAAAATGTTTCAAGGCTGGTATTAAGCTAGTTGTTGTGAAGAATTCATTGCTTCACAAGGCTTTGATGAGCATGGAAGATGTTGATTTCTCTCCGTTGTTCGGTTCTTTGAAGGGTACAACTTCGGTAATGTTTAGTGAAGTGGCTAACGCTCCCGCAAAGTTGTTGAAAGAATACAAAGAGGATATTCCCGCATTGAAAGCTGCTTATGCTGAAGAAGGCTTTTATGTAGGAGCAGATCAACTGGATGCTCTCTGTAACATTAAGAGTAAGAATGAAGTTATTGCTGACATTGTTGCATTGCTGCAATCACCAGCGAAGAATGTTATTTCTGCTCTTCAATCAGGTGGTAACACCATTCATGGAGTTCTTAAAACTCTGGGCGAACGCGCCGAATAATCAAGTTTATAATCAATTAGTAACAAACAATTAAAATCATACAAAAATGGCAGATTTGAAAGCTTTTGCAGAACAATTAGTTAACTTGACAGTAAAAGAAGTTAATGAACTTGCAACTATCCTTAAAGAAGAATACGGTATTGAACCTGCTGCTGCAGCTGTAGCTGTTGCTGCTGGTCCTGCTGCTGGTGCAGCTGCTGCTGAAGAAAAAACATCTTTCGATGTAGTTTTGAAGAGTGCTGGTGCTGCTAAATTGCAGGTTGTTAAAGCCGTTAAAGAAGCATGTGGTCTTGGTTTGAAAGAAGCTAAGGACATGGTAGACGGTGCTCCTAGCACAGTAAAAGAAGGCTTGGCTAAAGACGAAGCTGAATCACTGAAGAAAACTTTGGAAGAAGCTGGAGCGGAAGTTGAGCTTAAATAATACTAACCTAGTAGTAGGTAATACGGTTAGGAATCCTCGGGAAGAGGATTCTTAACCTTTTTGTGTCTATATTATTATTAAGTTCTACAAAATATAAACAGATGTCTTCATACACTGAAAATCAAAGAATTAATTTTGCTTCCATTAAGAATCCGATGAAGTATCCGGATTTCTTGGAAGTGCAATTAAAGTCATTTCAAGACTTTTTGCAGTTGGATACCCCGCCCGAAAAACGTAAAAATGACGGGTTGTATAAGGTATTTGCTGAAAACTTCCCTATTGCTGACACTCGTAATAATTTTGTCCTCGAATTTTTGGATTATTACATTGATCCGCCTCACTATTCAATAGACGAGTGTCTGGAGCGTGGCCTCACATACAGCGTGCCTTTGAAGGCTAAATTAAAGTTGTATTGTACTGACCCTGACCATGAAGATTTTGACACGGTCATTCAGGATGTTTATTTGGGGCCTATTCCCTATATGACTCCTAAAGGAACTTTTGTAATCAATGGAGCTGAGCGTGTAGTTGTTTCTCAGTTGCATCGTTCGCCAGGAGTATTTTTTGGTCAGAGTGTGCATGCTAATGGAACCAAATTATATTCTGCTCGTATTATACCATTCAAAGGTTCATGGATCGAATTCGCAACAGACATCAATAATGTGATGTATGCGTATATCGACCGTAAAAAGAAATTGCCTGTTACGACTCTGTTGAGAGCTGTAGGCTTTGAAAATGATAAAGATATTCTCGAAATCTTTAATTTGGCTGAGGACGTTAAAGTCAACAAGACAAATTTGAAAAAGATTGTAGGGCGTAAACTTGCTGCACGTGTTTTGAAAACATGGACAGAAGATTTCGTGGATGAAGATACTGGAGAAGTTGTTTCTATCGAACGTAATGAGGTTATCATCGATCGTGAGACTATCATTGAAGAGGAACATATTGATGAAATTATAGACTCAGGAGTTCAGAATATCCTTGTTCATAAAGAGGAAGCGAATTCATCCGATTATTCTATTATATTTAATACTCTTCAGAAAGACCCGAGTAATTCCGAAAAAGAAGCTGTTCTTTACATCTATCGCCAGTTGCGTAATGCTGATCCTGCCGATGATGCTAGTGCTCGGGAGGTTATCAATAATCTGTTCTTCTCTGAAAAAAGATATGACCTTGGCGAAGTAGGCCGTTACAGAATCAACAAGAAATTGGGGCTGACTACGGATATGGATGTGAAGGTATTGACAAAACAAGATATTATTGAAATCATCAAGTATTTGATTGAATTGATTAACTCTAAAGCGGATGTTGATGATATTGACCATTTGAGTAATCGTCGTGTACGTACGGTAGGTGAGCAGTTGTCCAATCAGTTTGCGATTGGTCTGGCGCGTATGTCGCGTACCATTCGTGAACGCATGAATGTGCGTGACAATGAGGTATTCACTCCCATTGATTTGATTAATGCGAAGACTATTTCTTCCGTTATTAATTCATTCTTTGGTACAAATGCCTTGTCACAGTTTATGGACCAAACAAATCCATTGGCTGAAATCACTCACAAACGTCGTTTGTCTGCATTGGGTCCTGGTGGTTTGTCGCGCGAACGTGCAGGATTTGAGGTTCGTGACGTACATTATACTCATTATGGTCGTTTGTGTCCGATCGAGACTCCTGAAGGTCCGAATATTGGTTTGATTTCTTCTTTATGTGTGTATGCAAAGATTAATGAACTTGGCTTTATTTCAACCCCTTATCGTAAAGTGGCTGATGGCAAGGTGAATATTTCTGATGAGGGTATTGAATATCTGACAGCTGAAGAAGAAGAAGATAAGATTATAGCTCAGGGTAATGCTCCTTTGGACGATGAAGGCAAGTTTATTCGTGAGAAAGTAAAGGCTCGTCGTGATGCTGACTATCCAGTTGTAACTCCTGATCAAGTGGAGTTAATGGATGTTTCTCCTCAACAGATTGCTTCTATTGCTGCTTCTTTGATTCCATTCTTGGAACATGATGATGCTAACCGTGCTTTGATGGGATCTAACATGATGCGCCAGGCAGTTCCTTTGCTGCGTACAGAAGCTCCTATTGTGGGCACAGGTATTGAAAAGCAATTGGTGGAAGATTCCCGTACTCAAATAGCGGCAGAAGGGGATGGCGTTGTAGAATATGTGGATGCAACGACAATTCGTATTCTGTATGACAGAAGTGAAGATGAAGAATTCGTAAGTTTTGAACCTGCTTTGAAGGAATACAGAATTCCAAAATTCCGTAAGACCAATCAAAGTATGACTATTGACCTTCGTCCTACTTGTGACAAAGGGCAACGTGTGAAGAAAGGTGATATCTTGACTGAAGGATATTCAACTCAGGGAGGTGAACTTGCATTAGGAAAGAACCTCTTAGTTGCTTATATGCCTTGGAAGGGGTATAACTATGAGGATGCTATTGTATTGAACGAACGTGTTGTGCGTGAGGATTTGCTGACTTCTGTACATGTTGATGAATATATTTTGGAAGTTCGCGAAACGAAACGTGGAATGGAAGAATTAACTTCTGATATTCCTAATGTGAGTGAAGAGGCTACCAAAGATTTGGATGAAAATGGTATTGTACGTGTCGGTGCGCGTATCGAACCGGGTGATATCCTGATAGGTAAGATTACTCCAAAGGGTGAGTCGGATCCTTCGCCGGAAGAAAAATTGCTTCGTGCAATCTTTGGTGATAAAGCGGGTGATGTGAAGGATGCTTCATTGAAAGCTTCTCCGTCGTTGCGTGGTGTTGTTATTGATAAGAAGTTGTTCTCACGTGTTATCAAGACTCGCAGCGAGAAAAATGCAGATAAGGCTATTTTACCTAAATTGAATGATGAATTTGATGAGAAAGCTGCTAAATTGAAAGACATCTTGATTGAGAAATTATTGGTGTTGACAAACGGCAAGGTATCTCAGGGCGTGAAGGATTATTTGGGAACTGAAATTATAGCTAAAGGTGCTAAATTTACTAAACGTGATCTGGAATCGTTGGACTATACCATTATTCAGTTGAGTAAGTGGACGGCTGACGCTCATAAAAATGACATGATTCGTGATTTAGTCATGAATTATCTGAAGAAATATAAAGAATTGGATGCTGAACTGAAACGTAAGAAGTTTGCTATTACCATTGGTGATGAACTTCCTGCTGGTATTATTCAGATGGCTAAAGTTTATATTGCAAAAAAACGTAAGATTGGTGTAGGTGATAAAATGGCGGGACGTCACGGTAATAAAGGTATTGTTTCTCGTGTAGTTCGTCAGGAGGATATGCCTTTCTTGGCAGATGGTACTCCAGTAGATATCGTATTGAATCCGTTGGGTGTGCCTTCGCGTATGAATATCGGTCAGATTTTTGAGGCAGTATTGGGGCGTGCCGGAAAAGAATTGGGTGTGAAATTTGCTACTCCCATTTTTGATGGTGCTTCTATGGATGATTTGAATGAATGGACAGACAAAGCTGGATTGCCTCGCTATTGTAAAACGTATCTTTGTGATGGTGGTACAGGCGAACGTTTTGACCAACCTGCAACAGTGGGCGTGACTTATATGTTGAAATTGGGGCATATGGTTGAGGATAAGATGCATGCTCGTTCTATCGGTCCGTACTCACTTATTACTCAGCAACCACTTGGTGGTAAGGCTCAGTTCGGTGGTCAGCGTTTTGGAGAAATGGAAGTTTGGGCACTTGAAGCATTCGGTGCTGCACATATCTTACAAGAAATTCTGACAATTAAATCGGATGATGTTGTGGGACGTTCCAAAGCTTATGAAGCTATTGTAAAAGGTGAACCTATGCCTACTCCGGGTATCCCTGAATCTTTGAATGTATTGTTACATGAATTAAGAGGCTTGGGCTTGAGTATCAACCTTGAATAATAAAAATATAACTCTTTACATTATAAATAAGAAAGTATGGCTTTTAGAAAAGAAACGAAGATAAAGAGTAATTTCTCGAAAATCTCAATCGGTTTGGCTTCACCTGAGGAAATCCTTGAGAATTCGAGTGGTGAGGTGTTGAAGCCTGAAACTATCAACTACCGTACTTACAAACCGGAGCGAGATGGTTTGTTCTGTGAACGTATTTTCGGTCCGGTAAAGGACTATGAATGTCATTGTGGTAAGTATAAACGTATTCGCTATAAAGGGATTGTATGTGACCGATGTGGAGTTGAGGTGACAGAGAAAAAGGTTCGTCGTGAACGTATGGGACATATCCAATTAGTTGTGCCTGTAGCACATATTTGGTATTTTCGTTCATTGCCGAACAAAATCGGTTATTTGCTGGGCTTGCCTACCAAAAAATTGGATGCTATTGTATATTATGAACGCTATGTAGTTATTCAGCCAGGTATGAAAGCCGATGACGGCATTAACAAATTTGATTTGCTCTCAGAGGAAGAATATCTGGATATTTTGGAGACACTTCCGAAAGAAAATCAATATTTGGAAGATACGGATCCGAATAAGTTTATTGCGAAGATGGGGGCTGAAGCAATTTATGATTTGCTTTCAACTTTGGATTTGGACGCTTTGTCTTATGAATTGCGTCACAAAGCGAACAATGATTCTTCGCAGCAACGAAAGAATGAAGCTTTGAAGCGTCTGCAAGTGGTTGAGTCATTTCGCGCGTCTCGTGGACGTAATAAGCCCGAATGGATGATTGTACGTATCGTACCAGTTATTCCGCCTGAACTTCGTCCATTAGTTCCGCTGGATGGTGGTCGTTTTGCTACTTCCGATTTAAATGATTTGTATCGTCGTGTGATTATCCGTAACAACCGTTTGAAACGACTGATTGAAATCAAGGCCCCCGAAGTGATTTTGCGTAATGAAAAACGTATGTTGCAGGAAGCGGTCGATTCTTTGTTTGATAATTCACGCAAGTCAAGTGCTGTGAAAACAGATGCTAATCGTCCGTTGAAATCATTGTCTGATAGTTTGAAAGGTAAGCAAGGACGTTTCCGCCAGAATTTGTTGGGTAAACGTGTTGACTATTCGGCTCGTTCTGTAATTGTCGTGGGTCCTGAATTGAAAATGGGTGAATGTGGTATTCCTAAACTGATGGCTGCAGAGCTTTACAAACCGTTTATTATCCGTAAGTTGATAGAGCGTGGTATCGTAAAGACTGTAAAATCGGCAAAGAAAATTGTAGATCGAAAGGAACCTGTGATTTGGGATATTTTGGAACATGTGATGAAGGGGCATCCCGTATTGCTGAACCGTGCGCCGACTTTGCACCGTTTGGGTATTCAGGCTTTCCAGCCGCACATGATTGAAGGCAAGGCTATTCAGTTGCATCCATTGGCATGTACAGCGTTCAATGCCGACTTTGATGGTGACCAAATGGCTGTTCACTTGCCTTTGAGTAATGATGCGATTTTGGAAGCCCAGATGTTGATGCTTCAAGCTCATAATATTTTGAATCCGGCCAATGGTGCTCCTATTACTGTACCTGCACAGGATATGGTTCTTGGTTTGTATTACATTACCAAGTTGAGGAAAGGAGCAAAAGGCGAGGGCTTGACTTTTTACGGTCCAGAAGAGGCCTTGATCGCATATAATGAAGGAAAAGTGGACATTCATGCAATCATCAATGTCATTGTGAAGGATTTGGACAAAGATGGTAAGATTGTGGACGTGATGATGAAGGAAACTTCTGTCGGTCGTGTCATTGTGAATGAAATTGTTCCAGACGAAGTAGGTTACTTGAATACCATTATTTCCAAAAAGTCTTTGCGTGATATCATTAGTGATGTAATCAAAGCGGTTGGTGTTGCACGTGCTTGTGAGTTCTTGGATGGTATTAAGAACTTGGGTTATTATATGGCGTTCAAGGGTGGTTTGTCATTCAACTTGGGTGATATTATTATTCCAAAGGAGAAAGAAGAATTGGTGAAGCGTGGTAATGAAGAAGTCGAACAAATTATGATGAACTATAACATGGGTTTCATTACCGACAATGAACGTTACAATCAGGTGATTGATACATGGACCCACGTAAATAGTGATTTGTCTGATATCCTTTATAAGACTATTAAGAACGATGATCAAGGTTTCAATTCTGTGTTTATGATGCTTGACTCTGGAGCCCGTGGCTCTAAGGAGCAGATTCGTCAGTTGTCTGGTATGCGTGGTTTGATGGCAAAACCACAGAAAGCAGGTGCTGAAGGTGCGCAGATTATTGAAAACCCGATTCTTTCAAACTTTAAGGAAGGTTTGTCAGTATTGGAATACTTTATTTCTACTCACGGTGCTCGTAAAGGTTTGGCGGATACTGCATTGAAAACTGCTGATGCTGGATATTTGACCCGTCGTCTTGTAGACGTATCGCATGATGTGATTATTAATGAAGAAGATTGTGGAACACTTCGTGGTTTGGTTTGTACTGCATTGAAGAATAATGATGAGGTGATTGCTACATTGTACGAACGTATATTGGGACGTGTTTCAGTGCATGATATTATCCATCCCACAACTGGTAAGTTGATTGTTGCTGGTGGGGAGGAAATTACAGAGGATATTGCACAGGAAATAGAAGACTCTCCGATTGAAAGTGTTGAAATCCGTTCTGTATTAACTTGTGAATCTAAGAAAGGAGTATGTGCCAAATGTTATGGACGTAACTTGGCATCCAGTCGTATGGTTCAGAAAGGTGAAGCTGTTGGTGTGATTGCTGCACAATCTATTGGTGAACCAGGTACACAGTTGACATTGCGTACATTCCATGCCGGTGGTATCGCTGGTAATATGGCTGCCAATGCAAGTATTGTTGCCAAGAATGATGCTCGATTGGAATTTGAAGAATTGCGTACGGTTGATACAGTAGATGAAATGGGCGAGGCTGTGAAGGTGGTAGTAGGTCGTTTGGCTGAAGTCCGTTTCATTGATGTGAATACTGGAATTATTCTGTCAACTCATAATGTCCCTTATGGCTCTAAATTATATGCTGCTGATGGTGACATTGTTGAAAAGGGTAAACTGATTGCTAAATGGGATCCGTTTAACGCCGTTATTATCACAGAAGCTACTGGTAAGATTGAGTTTGAAAGTGTAATTGAGAACGTGACATATAAGGTGGAATCAGATGAAGCTACTGGTTTGCGTGAAATTATCATTGTTGAATCTAAGGATAAGACAAAAGTGCCTTCTGCCCATATTGTAACGGAAGATGGTAATTTGATCCGTACTTACAACTTGCCTGTAGGTGGACACGTCGTTATTGAAAATGGCCAATCAGTGAAGGCTGGTGATATCATAGTGAAGATTCCTCGTGCTGTAGGTAAAGCTGGTGATATTACTGGTGGTCTTCCTCGAGTAACAGAGTTGTTTGAAGCACGTAATCCTTCTAATCCGGCTGTCGTTTCTGAAATTGACGGTGAAATTACTATGGGTAAGATTAAACGTGGTAACCGTGAGATTATTGTCACATCTAAAACTGGCGAAGTGAAGAAATATCTGGTAAATTTGTCTAAGCAGATTTTGGTTCAGGAGAATGATTATGTTCGTGCTGGAACTCCATTGTCTGATGGGGCAATTACGCCTGCTGATATTTTGGCTATTAAGGGTCCTACTGCTGTACAGGAGTATATAGTAAATGAAGTACAGGATGTTTATCGCTTGCAGGGTGTGAAGATTAATGATAAGCACTTTGAAATAATTGTTCGTCAGATGATGCGTAAGGTTGAAATTGATGAACCGGGTGATACACGTTTCTTGGAACAGCAAGTAGTTGATAAGCAAGAATTCATGGAAGAAAACGATCGTATCTGGGGTAAGAAGGTAGTTGTTGATGCAGGAGATTCTCAAAATCTTCAACCAGGTCAGATTGTAACAGCTCGTAAGTTGCGTGATGAGAATAGTATGCTGAAACGTCGCGACTTAAAACCAGTTGAAGTACGTGATGCAATTCCTGCTACATCTACTCAGATATTGCAAGGTATTACTCGTGCTGCTTTAGGAACTTCAAGCTTCATGTCGGCTGCATCATTCCAGGAAACAACCAAAGTGTTGAACGAAGCAGCTATCAATGGTAAGGTGGATAGATTGGAAGGTATGAAGGAAAATGTGATTTGTGGTCACTTGATTCCTGCTGGAACTGGTCAGCGTGAATTCGAAAAGATTATTGTTGGATCGAAGGAAGAGTACGACCGTATCCTTGCTAATCGTAAGAATGTGCTTGACTATAGTGAAGTGGAGTGATAAAAAATAGGCGCAATATGAAAAAGGTTGGTTCTTGGTTATGGGAATCAACCTTTTTTGTAATGTAATCATCCGAATAAATGTAAGCTCCGATAATTTTTTTCGGTAAGCATTCGGACAAATACACCTTTTCCACCTTGAGGTTTGATTGTAGCTTTGCGGAGCGAATACAATCAAACCTCAATCATTATGAATAGACTAGAATTTGAAGAAATGGAATTGCAGGTGCAACAAAGCTGGCTACCGTTGAAGTCGTACCTGCAACAGATAGGTGTAAGTTATTCAATCTATCATTATTGGCGTAGAAAATGTTCCGTTGACAGGGACAGTGTCAAACAGGAGTTGGCTCCCATCAGTTTTAAACGGTCAGTCATGGAATCTTCCGCTGAAGAACAAGTGCCGCATGGCGTGGCCGTTCTGTTTCCCAATGGTCTTCGTGCCCACTTCGGAAACGGTTCAGAAGAGATACTGCTGGAACTGTTCACCCGTAGTCTTCGAGGCGGCCATGTTTAACCTGAACGACACGATGCGCTACTTCCTGTGTCCGGGCAGGACAGATATGCGCAAGGGTATCAGTTCGCTGTGCGGAGTGGCACATGAGAAGATGAACAGTGAAGTGAAGAACGGTGATGTCTTCATCTTCATCGGCTCCAGCCGCAGGCTCATGAAACAGCTTTACGCGGAAGATGGAGGCATGGTGATGTATGTAAAACGCCTGAAGGCAGGCCGCTTCAAACTTCCGGAGTACGATCCCAAATCAAACAGCTATCCCATGGAATGGCGCGACCTGGTGATGATGGTTGAGGGCATTCAGGAAAATCCGCAGCAGAGGCTCCGGCGCCTGAGGGCAGAGCGCAAGGAATATCATGTATAATATGTTCCCAGAGTGAAAAAAAGTGCGGATATTATTGTGTAATCTGTTTATATTTAGTATATTTACATAAATGTTCAGATTCCCCAGTTCAAGGCTGACAAGATTCAGATAACGGTGGATCTTACCTTGAGAATGACTTTGCTATTGTGCTATAAAATACGTACGTGTAAAAAAGCATGTTCATCGGCTATAAAAATGGCCGTTTCATGTTTGTTATGCAATTGGTAAGAGAGGCATTGTACATGGAGGTATGTCTTAAATAAAAGTGTAGTTTGCAGTACTTGAACAAAGTCTTTTGTTCGACAAAACGAGAGAATGATATGTGAAACAGAGTATGCACTTGAATTATTACTTGAAAAGTTTGTTGAAGGAATATGCTGTTTAGAAATAAAATTGTATATTTGTATCTCCTTAAAAACATATTTTGAAGAGTAAAATAGAATATTTATCATTTATAAACTATTAAATCATGGAAAACGAAAAGAATAGCAATCAATTACAGATAGAGTTGAAGGAAGAAGTAGCTCAGGGAACTTATGCAAACCTTGCTATTATTACTCATTCCAGTTCGGAATTTATTGTAGATTTTGTACGTGTAATGCCGGGTTTACCCAAAGCGGGAGTACAATCACGTATTGTATTGACGCCAGAACATGCAAAACGCTTAATGTATGCGTTGCAGGAAAATGTGGCCAAATACGAGCGTAATTTTGCCCCCATACGAATGCCGGAAGAAATGAATGGTGGAAATAATGGTCCAGATGGAAAAACCTTCATTCCTCCTATGAGTGGATTTAAAGGAGAAGCATAGAAGAATTTGTAATAGGAGTGGCATAGTAGTCTGTCTTTCAAAAACTTTTTTTGAGGCAGACTATTTTTTATTGGCAGAAAGTATTGTTTATTAAAATGTTATTCGTAACTTTGCAGCCCAAAATGTATAGTTTTGGATGTTAGTATAGCAAATTATAAACAAATATATAATAATTAAAAATCAAACGAAATGCCTACTATTCAACAATTAGTAAGAAAAGGAAGAGAGGTTTTGGTTGAGAAAAGTAAGTCTCCGGCACTGGATTCATGTCCTCAAAGACGTGGTGTTTGTGTTCGTGTGTATACTACAACTCCGAAAAAACCGAATTCAGCAATGCGTAAAGTTGCTCGTGTACGTCTGACTAACTCAAAGGAAGTGAACTCGTATATTCCAGGAGAAGGTCACAATTTGCAGGAACACTCAATCGTATTGGTTCGTGGTGGTCGTGTGAAAGACCTTCCAGGTGTACGTTATCACATTGTTCGTGGTACTTTGGATACAGCAGGAGTGGCTGGCCGTACGCAAAGACGTTCTAAATACGGTGCAAAACGTCCTAAACCGGGACAGGCAGCGGCTCCGGCAAAAGGTAAAGGAAAGAAATAAGTAGTAATAGACTTTCTAAAGTAAAGAATGTTAATTTAGTTTTGGTTTGTTGGAATAAGCTATAAAGGTTGAGTAAATGCTTCGGAGGAAGCGTTGAAGAAAACGGAAAGATGCAGCCCCAAACAAAACATTATTTTGAGAAAAAATGAGAAAAGCAAAACCAAAAAAACGTGTGATCCTTCCGGATCCGGTATTTAATGATCAAAAGGTTTCCAAATTCGTGAATCATTTGATGTATGATGGTAAGAAGAATACGTCTTATGAGATTTTTTATGCAGCATTGGAAACGGTAAAAACAAAGCTTCCTAATGAAGAGAAATCATCTTTGGAAATTTGGAAGAAAGCTTTGGATAATGTAACTCCTCAAATTGAAGTAAAATCTCGTCGTGTCGGTGGTGCTACTTTTCAGGTACCTACTGAAATTCGTCCTGATCGCAAAGAGTCAATCTCAATGAAAAACTTGATTCTTTTTGCTCGTAAACGTGGTGGTAAATCTATGGCAGACAAACTGGCTGCTGAAATTATCGATGCCTTTAATGAGCAAGGTGGTGCTTATAAACGTAAAGAAGATATGCATCGTATGGCAGAAGCTAACCGTGCATTTGCTCACTTTAGATTTTAATCAAGTAATAATTAATAAGTAAGGACGAAAATGGCTAAACATGATTTGCATTTGACCCGTAATATCGGTATCATGGCTCACATTGATGCTGGTAAAACAACGACTTCAGAACGTATTTTGTTCTATACTGGATTGACTCACAAGATTGGTGAGGTGCATGATGGCGCAGCAACAATGGACTGGATGGAGCAAGAGCAGGAACGTGGTATTACTATTACTTCCGCAGCTACTACAACTCGTTGGAAATATGCGGGAGATACTTATAAAATAAACTTGATTGATACTCCGGGGCACGTTGACTTTACTGCTGAAGTAGAGCGTTCTTTGCGTGTATTGGATGGAGCTGTTGCAGCTTATTGTGCGGTTGGTGGTGTTGAACCTCAGTCGGAAACAGTATGGCGTCAGGCTGATAAATACAATGTACCTCGTATCGGATATGTTAATAAAATGGACCGTTCGGGTGCGGACTTTTTTGAAGTTGTTCGTCAGATGAAGGATGTGTTAGGTGCAAATGCTTGCCCTGTAGTTATTCCTATCGGTGCTGAAGAAAACTTCAAAGGTGTTGTTGATTTGATTAAAATGAAGGCTATTTTGTGGCACGATGAAACAATGGGTGCCGATTATAGCGTAGAAGATATTCCTGCAAACTTGGTTGGTGAAGCTAATGAATGGAGAGAAAAAATGCTCGAAAAGGTAGCTGAATTTGACGATGCTTTGATGGAGAAATTCTTTGATGATCCTTCAACAATCACAGATGATGAAATTTTACGTGCTTTGCGTGCAGGCACATTGAAGATGGATATTGTTCCGATGTTCTGTGGCTCATCCTTTAAAAATAAGGGAGTTCAGACATTGCTTGATTATGTTTGTGCATTCTTGCCTTCTCCTTTGGATACTCCTGCTATTGTAGGAACTAATCCTAGTACAGGGGCTGAAGAAGATCGTAAGCCAAGTGAAGATGAGAAAACTTCTGCGTTGGCATTTAAAATCGCGACTGACCCCTATGTCGGCCGTTTGACTTTCTTCCGTGTTTATTCTGGTAAAGTAGAAGCAGGTTCGTATATATTCAATACTCGTTCAGGTAAGAAGGAACGTGTGTCACGCTTGTTCCAAATGCATTCAAATAAGCAGAACCCAGTTGAGGTGATTGGTGCTGGTGATATTGGTGCAGGAGTTGGATTTAAAGATATTCGCACAGGTGATACTCTGTGTGATGAAACTGCGCCTATTGTATTGGAATCAATGGAATTCCCTGATCCGGTAATCGGTATTGCAGTTGAGCCTAAAACTCAGAAGGATCTTGATAAATTGTCTAATGGTTTGGCAAAATTGGCCGAAGAGGATCCTACATTTACTGTTAAGACTGATGAACAATCTGGACAGACTATTATTTCCGGAATGGGTGAACTTCATTTGGATATTATCATTGACCGTCTGAAGCGTGAATTTAAGGTAGAATGTAATCAAGGTAAACCTCAGGTTAACTATAAAGAGGCTATTACTAAGACTGTTGAATTGCGTGAGGTTTATAAGAAACAATCAGGTGGTCGTGGTAAATTTGCTGATATCATTGTTGCTATTGGTCCGGTTGATGAAGACTTTACTCAGGGAGGTTTACAGTTCGTTGACGAAGTGAAAGGTGGTAATGTTCCTAAGGAATTTATTCCTTCAGTTCAGAAAGGCTTCCAGACTGCAATGAAAAATGGTGTACTGGCTGGTTATCCGCTTGACTCATTGAAAGTGGTTTTGAAGGATGGCTCATTCCATCCGGTTGACTCTGACCAGTTGTCATTTGAAATATGTGCAATACAGGCTTATAAAAATGCTTGTGCTAAAGCAGGTCCTGTATTAACTGAGCCTATTATGAAATTGGAGGTTGTAACTCCAGAGGAAAACATGGGTGATGTTATTGGTGACTTGAATAAGCGTCGTGGCCAGGTGGAAGGTATGGAATCAAGCCGTTCTGGAGCTCGTATTGTGAAAGCTAAGGTGCCATTGGCAGAAATGTTTGGTTATGTAACTGCTTTGCGTACAATTACTTCCGGACGTGCTACATCTTCTATGACTTATGATCACCATGCTCAGGTATCTAGTTCAATTGCAAAATCTGTACTTGAAGAAGTGAAAGGTCGCGTAGACTTAGTATAATTGAAAAAGTAGGGGCAACGGGTTAGCGAATGACTCTTAATCCGGCCCCACTTTATATTTAATCATTTTTTTAATTTAAAATCTAATGAGTCAAAAAATTAGAATTAAACTGAAATCCTACGATCACAACTTGGTAGACAAATCTGCAGAGAAGATTGTTAGAACAGTGAAGGCTACAGGTGCTATTGTTAGCGGCCCTATTCCTTTGCCTACACACAAACGTATTTTTACGGTAAATCGTTCAACTTTTGTAAATAAGAAGTCGCGTGAACAGTTTGAACTTTCATCTTACAAGAGATTGATTGACATCTATAGCTCAACAGCTAAGACAGTGGATGCTCTGATGAAGTTGGAATTACCGAGTGGGGTTGAAGTAGAAATTAAAGTTTAATGCATTAAAATTTAACTGAAATGCCAGGATTATTAGGAAAGAAAATCGGAATGACATCCGTTTTCAGTGCTGATGGTAAAAACGTACCATGCACTGTTATCGAAGCTGGTCCTTGTGTGGTTACTCAGATTAAGAGTGTTGAAAAAGACGGCTATGCAGCTGTTCAGGTAGGTTTCCAGGACAAAAAGGAGAAGCATACTACAAAGTCTTTGATGGGGCACTTTAAGAAAGCTGGTGTAACTCCAAAGAGACACTTGGCCGAGTTCAAGGACTTTGAAACTGAATTGAATTTGGGAGATACTATTACTGTAGAGTTGTTTAACGATGTAGCGTATGTTGACGTTGTAGGAACTTCTAAGGGTAAAGGTTTCCAAGGTGTCGTTAAAAGACATGGATTTGGTGGTGTAGGTCAGACTACTCACGGTCAGCATAATCGCGCTCGTAAACCGGGTTCTATCGGTGCTTGTTCTTACCCTGCAAAAGTATTCAAAGGAATGCGTATGGGTGGTCAAATGGGTGGTGACCGTGTTACTACACATAACTTACAGGTATTAAAAGTGATTCCGGAACACAATCTTCTTTTGATTAAGGGTTCGGTACCGGGTTGCAAAGGTTCAATCGTAATAATTGAAAAATAATGGAAGTTAACGTATTAAATATTAAAGGTGAAGATACCGGAAGAAAGGTTACGTTAAATGAATCTATCTTCGGAATTACCCCCAATGACCACGCTATCTATCTTGATGTTAAACAGTTTATGGCTAATCAACGTCAGGGAACTCATAAGTCTAAAGAAAGAAGTGAAATCAGTGGTTCTACTCGTAAATTGGGTCGTCAAAAAGGTGGTGGTGGTGCTCGCCGCGGTGATATCAATTCACCAGTACTAGTTGGTGGTGCTCGTGTGTTCGGTCCTAAACCTCGTGATTATTGGTTCAAATTGAATAAAAAAGTTAAGACATTGGCTCGTAAGTCAGCTTTGTCTTATAAGGCTCAAGAAAACGCAATCATTATTGTTGAGGATTTCTCTTTTGAGGCTCCTAAGACAAAAGATTTCGTTACTATGGTAAATAATCTTAAAATTGCTGACAAAAAGTTGCTTTTGGTTTTGCCGGAATCTAATAAAAATGTATATTTGTCAGCTCGTAACATTGAACGTGCTAAAGTAGCAATCGCTTCTGCATTAAATACTTACATTGTATTGAATGCTGAAACACTTGTTATTACAGAAAACTCGCTCAAGGCTATTGAAAATGTCTTATCTTAATTTTAAAAAGGAGGCTTAGATAATGGGAATTATTATTAAACCGTTGGTTACAGAGAAAATGACTGCAATTACCGAAAAATCAAATCGTTTCGGTTTTGTTGTACGTCCTGAGGCTAATAAATTAGAAATTAAGAGTGAGATTGAAGCTTTGTATAATGTTACAGTAGTAGATGTAAATACGCTCAGATATTCAGGAAAGAGAAAGAGCCGTTACACTAAGTCTGGAATCATCAATGGACGTACGAATGCTTATAAAAAAGCTATCGTGACATTGAAAGAAGGCGATACTATTGATTTTTATAGCAATATTTAATAAAGATGGCAGTACGTAAATTTAAGCCCACAACACCGGGGCAAAGACATAAAATTATTGGTACTTTTGAAGAGATTACTGCATCGGTACCAGAAAAGTCTCTTGTAGTTGGTAAACGCTCAACAGGTGGTCGCAATAATGTTGGTAAAATGACAATGCGCTACATGGGTGGTGGCCATAAAAGAAAAATTAGATTAATAGATTTCAAGAGAAATAAAGACGGTGTGCCCGCAGTTGTAAAAACTATTGAATACGACCCGAATCGTTCGGCTCGTATTGCTTTGTTGTTTTATGCTGATGGTGAAAAAAGATATATTATTGCTCCCAATGGATTGCAAATTGGTAGTACATTGATGTCTGGAGCGAGTGCAGCGCCTGAGATTGGTAATGCTCTTCCTCTTGAGAATATTCCTGTTGGTACAGTAATTCATAATATTGAATTGCGCCCAGGACAAGGTGCTGCTTTAGTAAGATCAGCTGGTAATTTTGCTCAGTTAACTTCAAGAGAAGGTAAGTATTGTGTAATCAAATTGCCTTCAGGTGAAGTAAGACAAATTCTTAGCGCTTGTAAAGCTACTATTGGTAGTGTTGGTAACTCTGATCACGGGTTGGAATCTTCTGGTAAAGCAGGTCGTACTCGTTGGCAAGGTCGTCGTCCTCACAACCGTGGTGTCGTTATGAATCCTGTTGATCACCCGATGGGTGGTGGTGAAGGACGTGCTTCAGGAGGCCATCCAAGATCACGTACAGGCTTGTATGCTAAGGGCTTGAAGACAAGGGCTCCGAAGAAACAGTCTTCTAAGTATATTATTGAGAGAAGAAAGTAATAACTGATTAATTGAGTAAATTATGAGTCGTTCATTAAAAAAAGGTCCATATATTAACGTAAAACTTGAGAACAAAGTGCTTGCTATGAATGAAAGCGGTAAGAAGGTTGTTGTCAAGACTTGGGCTAGAGCTTCAATGATTTCGCCTGATTTTGTAGGGCATACAATTGCAGTTCATAACGGAAATAAATTTATTCCTGTTTATATTACAGAGAACATGGTGGGACACAAATTGGGTGAATTTGCACCAACACGTACATTCCGCGGCCATGCAGGTAATAAGAAAAAATAAGCAGGATAATCTGAAGAAAATAATAAAGTAATAAATAATGGGAGCAAGAAAAAAAATATCGGCTGAAAAAAGAAAAGAAGCCCTTAAGACCATGTATTTTGCAAAATTGCAGAATGTTCCTACTTCTCCGCGAAAAATGCGTCTTGTGGCAGACATGATTCGGGGTATGGAAGTGAACCGTGCATTGGGTGTCTTGAAGTTTTCTTCTAAAGAAGCTTCTGCAAGAGTGGAAAAATTGTTGCGCTCTGCTATTGCTAACTGGGAACAGAAGAACGAACGTAAAGCAGAAAGTGGTGAATTGTTTGTAACAAAAATCTACGTTGATGGTGGTGCTACACTAAAAAGAATGCGTCCGGCTCCACAGGGTAGAGGTTACAGAATTCGTAAACGCTCAAATCATGTGACTTTGTTTGTTGATTCTAAGAATACTAATGATAATCAAAATTAAAATTAGATGGGACAGAAAGTTAATCCGATAAGCAACCGTTTAGGAATTATCAGAGGATGGGATTCTAATTGGTACGGTGGCAACGAATATGGTGATGCTTTGTTAGAAGATAGCAAAATCCGTAAATATTTGAATGCAAGACTTGCAAAAGCCAGCGTTTCAAGAATTGTTATTGAACGTACACTGAAATTGGTGACAATTACAGTTTGCACGGCACGTCCAGGTATTATCATTGGTAAAGGTGGTCAGGAAGTTGACAAACTGAAAGAAGAGTTGAAGAAAATCACAGATAAAGATATTCAAATTAATATCTTTGAAGTGAAAAGACCTGAATTGGATGCGGTTATTGTTGCAAACAATATTGCTCGTCAGGTAGAGGGTAAGATTGCCTATCGCCGTGCTATTAAGATGGCTATCGCTAATACAATGCGTATGGGGGCTGAAGGTATCAAAGTGTTGATTTCAGGACGCTTGAATGGTGCGGAAATGGCTCGTTCTGAAATGTATAAGGAAGGAAGAACTCCGTTGCATACTTTCCGTGCGGACATTGACTATTGTCATACTGAAGCTTTGACTAAAGTTGGTTTGCTGGGTATTAAAGTGTGGATTTGCCGTGGTGAAGTATATGGTAAGAGAGAATTGGCTCCTAACTTTACTCAGACTAAAGAAAGTGGTCGTGGTGGAAACGGCAGCAATAACGGTGGTAAGAACTTCAAAAGAAAGAAAAACAATCGCTAACGGATTTGAATTTTAGGAATTATGTTACAACCGAAAAAGACAAAATTCAGAAGACAGCAAAAGGGCAGTCAAAAAGGAAATGCTCAAAGAGGAAACCAATTGGCTTTTGGATCATTTGGTATTAAATCTTTGGAGACAAAATGGATTACAGGTAGACAAATTGAAGCTGCACGTATTGCGGTAACAAGATATATGCAACGTCAAGGACAGATTTGGATCCGTATTTTCCCGGACAAACCTATTACTCGTAAGCCTGCTGATGTGCGTATGGGTAAAGGTAAAGGTGCTCCTGAAGGCTTCGTTGCTCCGGTTACTCCTGGACGTATTATCATTGAAGCTGAAGGTGTTCCTTATGAAGTAGCTAAAGAAGCTCTGCGTTTGGCAGCACAGAAACTTCCTGTTACAACTAAGTTTATTGTTAGACGTGATTATGATGCTCAAAATCAAAATGCTTAATTTATTATGAAGATTGCAGAAATTAGAGAAATAGCTACCAATGAATTGGCTGAACGAATTGAAATTGAAGTTGCCAATTATAATCAGATGGTTTTAAATCATTCTATCTCTCCGCTGGATAATCCTGCACAGATTAAAAAGTTACGCAGAACGATTGCGCGTATGAAGGCAGAGTTGCGTCAGA
Organism: uncultured Bacteroides sp.; assembly: GCA_947173895.1. Lineage (GTDB taxonomy): Bacteria > Bacteroidota > Bacteroidia > Bacteroidales > Bacteroidaceae > Phocaeicola. The sequence continues at coordinate 29,132 of CAMWGU010000033.1, forward strand.
GAGAACTTAACAAATAATAATGGTCCTCATGGAAGTTAGAAATTTAAGAAAAGAAAGAACAGGTGTTGTGGTAAGCAATAAGATGGATAAGACCATTACTGTTGCTGCTAAGTTTAAAGAAAAACACCCTATTTATGGTAAGTTCGTTTCTAAAACGAAGAAATACCATGCTCATGATGAAAAGAATGAATGTAATGTAGGTGATACAGTGCATATTATGGAAACTCGTCCTTTGAGCAAAACTAAGAGATGGAGATTAGTTGAAATAATTGAAAGAGTGAAGTAATTATGATACAAGTAGAATCCAGACTTACAGTGTGTGACAACAGTGGCGCTAAAGAAGCTCTTTGTATCCGCGTATTAGGCGGTACGAAGAGACGTTACGCTTCTGTAGGGGATGTCATTGTAGTTTCTATCAAGAGTGTAATCCCCTCTAGTGATGTTAAAAAAGGTGCAGTTTCTAAGGCTTTAATTGTACGTACTAAGAAAGAAATCCGTCGTGCTGATGGATCTTATATTCGTTTTGATGATAATGCTTGCGTATTGTTAAATAATGCAGGCGAAATTAGAGGAAGTCGTATTTTTGGCCCTGTTGCAAGAGAGTTACGTGCTGCAAATATGAAAGTAGTATCACTTGCACCTGAAGTACTTTAATTTTGTAAAAGATTTAAGTAATGAGTAAATTACATATTAAAAAAGGCGATACAGTTTACGTAAACTCTGGTGAAGATAAAGGTAAAACTGGCCGCGTGCTGAAAGTTCTTGTTAAAGAAGGACGTGCACTTGTGGAAGGTATTAATATGGTATCTAAGAGTACCAAACCTAATGCAAAGAACCCTCAAGGAGGAATCGTAAAGCAGGAAGCTGCAATACACATCTCAAACTTGAATGTGGTTGATCCTAAAACAGGCAAACCGACACGTGTGGGAAGAAGAGAAAGTTCTGATGGTAGAACATTTGTTCGTTATGCTAAAAAATCAGGAGAGGAGATTAAATAATGAGTAATACTGCTAGCCTTAAAAAAGAATATGCAGAGCGCATTGCGCCTGCATTGAAGAATCAGTTCCAGTATTCTTCAACAATGCAGATCCCCGTACTTAAAAAGATTGTTATCAATCAAGGTTTGGGTATGGCCGTTGCTGATAAGAAGATTATTGAAGTTGCTATTAATGAGTTAACAGCAATTACAGGTCAAAAAGCTGTAGCAACAGTTTCACGTAAAGATATCGCTAACTTCAAGTTGCGTAAGAAAATGCCTATCGGAGTTATGGTTACTTTGCGTCGTGAAAGAATGTATGAGTTCCTTGAAAAATTGATTCGTGTTGCTTTGCCACGTATTCGTGACTTTAAAGGTATCGAAAGTAAGTTTGATGGAAGAGGTAATTATACCTTGGGTATTCAGGAGCAAATTATTTTCCCTGAAATTAATATCGATAGTATTACTAAAATTCTCGGAATGAATATTACCTTTGTAACTTCTGCTCCGACAGATGAAGAAGGTTATGCATTATTGAAGGAATTTGGTTTACCGTTTAAAAACTCAAAAAAAGATTAATATATTATGGCAAAGGAATCAATGAAAGCTCGTGAAGTAAAGAGAGCCAAACTTGTAGCCAAATATGCTGAAAAACGTGCTGCGTTAAAAAAGATAGTTAACTCAGGAGATCCTGCAGAGGCTTTTGAAGCTGCTCAGAAGTTGCAGGCTATTCCTAAGAATGCTAATCCTATTCGTTTGCACAACCGTTGTAAATTGACCGGTCGTCCTAAAGGATACATTCGCCAGTTCGGAATCTCAAGAATTCAGTTCCGTGAGATGGCTTCTAATGGTTTGATTCCGGGCGTTAAAAAGGCAAGCTGGTAATTCTTTTTATTTTTAAATATTGTCAGGGTAGTCCTGATTAATTTAATTTTTTATCATATGACAGATCCAATCGCAGATTATCTCACTAGATTGAGAAATGCAATTAGTGCAAAGCACAGGGTAGTTGAAGTACCTGCCTCAAATTTGAAAAAGGAAATCACTAAGATTCTTTTTGAAAAAGGCTATATTCTGAATTACAAGTTCGTAGAAGATGGCCCTCAAGGTACTATTAAAGTGGCTTTGAAGTACGATTCAGTTAACAAAGTAAATGCTATTAAGAAACTTGTTAGAGTTTCTTCTCCAGGTTTACGCCAGTATACTGGTTACAAAGACATGCCGAGAGTTATTAATGGTTTAGGTATTGCTATAATATCTACTTCCAAAGGTGTAATGACTAACAAAGAAGCTGCTGAATTGAAAATTGGTGGTGAAGTTCTTTGCTATGTATATTAATAGGAGGATAAGCAATGTCAAGAATAGGAAAATTACCCATTAGTATTCCCGCTGGAGTAACAGTTACTCTGAAGGATAATGTAGTTACTGTGAAAGGCCCCAAAGGCGAACTTAGTCAATTTGTTGATCCTTCTATCAACGTAATTGTTGAGGATGGACATGTGGTGTTGACAGAAAATGAAGAACTGATGTTAGATAACACAAAGCAGCGACACGCTTTTCATGGGCTGTATCGTGCATTGGTTAACAATATGGTTGTTGGTGTTTCTGAAGGTTATAAAAAGGAACTTGAACTTGTTGGTGTAGGTTACCGTGCTTCAAACAATGGTAATATTATTGATTTCGCATTGGGATATACTCATAATATTTTTATGCAGTTGCCTCCTGAAATCAAGGTAGAAACTAAGTCAGAAAGAAATAAGAACCCTCTTATTATATTGGAATCTTGTGACAAACAACTGCTTGGACAGGTTTGTGCAAAAATACGTTCTTTCCGTAAGCCGGAACCTTATAAAGGTAAAGGTATTAAGTTTGTTGGTGAAGAAATTCGTAGAAAGTCTGGTA
>CAMWGU010000034.1 GCA_947173895.1 uncultured Bacteroides sp.
TGATTTCCGGTACCCAATGCCATAACGTCTTGTGCCAGATATTCGATCCGTTTGTCTGTGATTTTCCTCGTTCCCGATTTCCCCCTCTTGACAGAATGTGTATCGGTTGGTGGCAATTAAATAGGCAGGGTGGCTGTTGTGAAGTTCTTCCTATTCGGATTGACTATATATTGTGTGCATAAAGGAAATGGATACCAACCGGAAATATCCGCTGACCCAATAAAACTAGAGTGAAGTTTCTTTTGAATGATTGTTTTTGATTATTTTTGTGTGCCATTTCAATAAATTCAGGTATGAAGGGTACGACAAATGATGAAAGATGCATAAAAGAGTTTGCTTTCCCGGAAATTTACTCAGCTTATTTTCCCGGAATGTTGCGTTTTGCCTGTACCTATATAATAAATAAGGAGGAAGCTGAGAATGTAGTGCAGGATATTTTTGTTTATTTGTGGGAGAACCGTTCGTTGTTGAAAGAGATCCATTCTCCACAATCTTTTCTGTTTACGCTGGTCAAACGGCGCAGCATCGATTTCTTGCGCAGAAAGTTGTCTGCCTCTTATAGGGAAGGTAGCTTGGATGAAGTGGAAAATCATGAATACCAATATAAACTTTATTCTCTGGAGGCTTTCGATGAGACGAAATTGTCAGATGAAGATATGGGACGCTTCTTGCGTGAGGCTATCGAACGCTTGCCAGAGAAATGTCGTCGGATTTTCATCGAAAGCAAGCTGAATAATAGAAAGTATCAGGAAATAGCTGATGAAATGGGACTGTCTGTACAGACGGTAAAAAATCAGGTGATGATAGCGGTGCGTAAACTACGCGAAGACTTAAAAGATTATCTTCCTTTCCTTGTCTTTTTGATAGGGTGACTATGTCCGGCAGAAAGAAATAATAAAAAAAATGTTTTTCTTTTAGTACCTTTTCTGTGCTCGTCCGACTTATAATTGAAAAAGCAAAGAAATATGGAAGATTTACTTACCAAATACTTTACTGGAGAAATTACGGCTCAGGAAAAGAAACGTTTGTTCAGTGCGATGGATGCCGATCCTGCCTTGCGTGAGGAGTTTTATGCTCTTCAGAATGTGATGGCTGTCTCGGGATGCTTGGAGAGCGAGGAGGATGCAGTGGTTGCCACTCAAGGATATAAGCGTTTTACCGGGAAACTATTCAGGAGGAGGTTGCTTCAGTTGGTGTCGCGTAGCTGCAAATATGCGGCGCTGATTGTATTGGTGGCCACTAGCGTTTATTTTCTTACACGCCATCAGGTGTTGGAGCAACTGGCTGAGCGTTACACCGAAGTGACCGCTCCCGGCGGCCAGCGTGTGAAAGTGGATCTGCCCGACGGAACGGTGGCTTGGTTGAGTCCTTGCAGCACGTTGCGCTATGCGGCTTCGTTTAATGGTAAGGACCGTAATGTTGAGTTGGAGGGGGCGACTTTCTTTGATGTGGCTCATGACACGGAGAAACCTTTCTGTATTTCGACAGGCAATTACCGTATCACGGTGCTCGGAACCCGTTTCAACGTGATGGCTTATCCCGAAAGTGATCGCTTTGAGATTGATTTGGTGGAGGGAAGCGTTCGGATTGAAAATACGCATGATCCGACCGATCATTTGATTCTTCATCCGCATGAGCAGGCTGTCTTGCGCAATAATCGTCTGTGGAAGCAGACTTCGGCATTCGACAATGAGGAGTATCTGAAAAATGGTATTGTGAGTTTCAAAAGCCGGCCGTTTGGGGAAATCTTGGACAACATAGCGTTGTGGCAGGGAGTGGAGCTGACGGTAGACGAAACAGTGAATGTTCATGGCTTGGTGACCGGAAAGTTCCGCCAAAGTGATTCACTGGAAAGTATTTTGCGCGTCTTACAGTCGGTGGCCGACTTTAGCTACGACATTGTGGATGAGAAACATGTAATAATTTATCGTTAACCTTTTAAAACAAGTTGTCGCTTATGGAATAATGAAAGACTAAGAACAATGAAAAAAGAGGAAGCAGTGCTGCAACACCGTTTCCTCTCGAAGACAGGTTTCAAAACCTTACTCTACGGGAAAATAAATTAAAGTAATGAACCTTAAATGCAAAGGTATGAAAAAAAACTTATTGCTGCTAGTTAAAGCATTAAAACAACGTAAAATCAATCAAATCTTTAGGACTATGAAATTCGCTTTTCTGTTTTTGTTCTTGCTGATTGTTCAGACACAGGCGGGTACGGTTATGTCGCAAAACGCCCAAGTGGTTTTAAAGACAGGACAAACCACGCTGAAGGAAGTCATGGCACAGGTGGAACGTCAGACAGGATATTTGTTTGTGTATAGTGATTCGGAAGTGAATGTAAATAAGAAGGTCAATATCAAGAAAAGCAAGCAGGAAGTAGCTGACTTATTAAACAATTTAAAGGAAACCGGCATCACTTATACTTTTTCTGATAATTATATCTCTTTACACAAACCGGAGGCTCAGGTACCTGGAGGGCAACAGAGTGGAAAGACAATCAAGGTTTCGGGCAAGGTGACAGATCCTTCCGGTGAGGCTGTGATTGGAGCCAATGTGACGGTGAAAGGCAATACAACTATAGGGACCATCACCGATATAGACGGATGTTTTGAGTTGTCGGTGGATTCGCGTGCGGTTCTGTTGGTCAGTTATATAGGTTATCAGGTTCAGGAGGTGAAGGCAGATAGTAGCAAGCCTCTTGCTATCAGGTTGGCCGAGGATTCGGAACTTTTGAGCGAGGTGGTGGTTACCGCCTTGGGTATCAAGCGCGAGGAGAAAGCGTTGGGCTATGCGGTGCAGAAAGTCGGGAATGAGGCATTGACCAAGGTGAAGCCGGTGAACGTAGCTTCTTCGTTGACTGGCAAGGTGGCCGGTCTGAATATTAATAATAGTACGGAATTCAACGACTCTCCTTCATTGAGCTTGCGTGGATGCTCACCCTTGTTGATTGTAGATGGAGTGCCTTATGGCAATGTGGGGCTAAACGATATTGCTGCCGATGATATTGAATCAATAGATGTACTGAAAGGAGCTACGGCTTCGGCTCTGTATGGTGCACGGGGAGAAGGCGGAGCTATTATGGTCACCACCAAGAAAGCCGCTATCGAGGGATTGAATGTTACTGTGAATAGTAGCACAATGTTTACGGCCGGTTATTTAAAGCGTCCTGAGGTGCAGACTTCCTACAGCTCGGGTTCGAATGGTACGTATGGGACAGGCGGTTATGTATGGGGCGACAAGCTGGACATAGGGCGTACGGCCGAGCAATACGATCCGTATACTCAGGAATGGCGCGAAATGCCGTTGGTATCAAAAGGAAAGCATAACTTACAGAACTTCCAGCAGTTGAGTTTGGTTACCAATAATAATATAAGCATTTCCCAAAAGGGAAAATATGGTAGCGTGCGTAGTTCGTTGACTCATGTTTATAACAAAGGCCAGTATCCGAACCAGAAACTGAACAAGGTCACTTACACGGTATCCGGCGAGATGAAGTGGAAGAAATTCTCGTTTGACGGTGGGCTGACATATAATAAAAGGTGGTATCCTAATGATATGGGAGCCGGATATGGCGGAAGCGGTTTCTTATATAATTTGCTGATATGGTCTGGTACGGAATATGATATTCGCGACTATCGCAACTATTGGGCCACTAAGAATGAACAGCAAAACTGGATGGATAAGACTTGGTATGACAATCCTTATTTTATTGCTAACGAGATAACTCGTTCCAGGGATTATTCGCTGTTGAACGGTTATCTGTCTGCCAAGTATGATTTTACTTCCTGGTTGCAATTGTTCATCCGTTCGGGGCTGGATTCGTATTCGACAAAGAATGAATGGAAAAACCCGATAAGTGCATTGGGCGGATGGGATAAAAACGGTTATTACTGTCTGCAACGTGATGGTGGATATAGTTTGAATGAAGATATCATGTTGTCTGCCAATCATAAGTTCGGCGATTTTGAACTGGATGGGTTGGTCGGCGGTTCTATCTATTATTGGAAAAGCGACAATCTGACGGGAGAGACCCAGAACGGATTGAAGATTCCGGGTTATTATTCGCTTAAAGCTTCGGTAGATCCGGTCAGGACAACCAGTGGCATTACCAAGAAGCAGGTGAACAGTATGTATGCCAAAGCTTCTTTAAACTGGAAGAGCACCGTCTTTGTGGATGTGACAGGTCGTAACGATTGGTCGTCTACTCTTCCTTCCGAGACACGTTCTTATTTTTATCCTTCAGTGGCAGGAAGTGTTGTCCTGTCTCAGTTTGTTCCCTTGCCAAAAGCTATCGATTTTTGGAAAGTACGTGGCTCGTGGACCGTGACCAAAAGAGACTTGGGCGTGTATGACACGAACAATACGTATTCCATTTCCACGGACTTATGGAATGGAGGAAGTGCGGCCTATTATCCGACTTCCATTCGTGGGGTTGCGGTTAAACCTTCGGCCACACGTTCATACGAGATAGGTTCATCCATGCATTTCATGCAGAACCGGTTGAGATTGGATTTGACTTATTATAACAAGTTGTATTACAACTTGACACGTAGTGCCGGTATTAGTAATGCCTCGGGTTTTAGTTCCACATTAATCAATATTGACGAAGAATATGTGGGTAAAGGATGGGAGATCATGATTTCGGGAGATATCCTGCGCGGAAAGGACTGGAATTGGAGCAGTACCTTGAACTGGGCACGCGACCGTTGGTATTATACGAAGATTGATCCGCTGTATTCCACTCAGAAACCTTGGGTGAAGGCCGGTGCCCGTTGGGACTGGTATGCAGTGTATGATTGGGAGCGCGATTCTCAGGGAAGAATCATCAATTATAGCGGTTATGCCAAGCAAAGCGATTACAATAAAGTGGTGGGCTATGAATATCCCGACTGGACTTTGGGATGGTCTAACTCTATCAGTTATAAGAATTTTACTTTAAGTTTCTCTATTGACGGCCGTGTGGGCGGTGTGGGGCATTCTTCCACCGAACAGGCTATGTGGAATTCGGGCGTGCACATTGACTCTGACAACCAATGGCGGTATGACGAAGTGGTGAATGGCTTGACCAATTTTGTAGGAGAAGGTGTCAAGATTGTATCCGGCAGTGTGGACTATGATTCGAATGGTAATATAACGCGCGACGACCGTGTGTTTGCTCCCAATGATGTGCCGGTTTCGTATGAGGCTTACATGAAAAATATGAATCCTTATATTGGTACGGTGGTAAGGCAGAATGTGTATGACAAGACATTCTTTAAGTTAAGAGATTTGTCATTGACTTATCAGTTGTCCGAAACGGCTTGTTCTAAGGTGGGACTTAAAGGAGCAGCACTGTCGTTTGTAGGACAGAATTTGCTGATGTGGACAAAAGAATTCCGTTTTGCGGATCCTGATGCTGCTTCAGATAATTTGAGTTCTCCTTCCATCCGTTATGTAGGGTTTAATGTTAAACTAGATTTTTAATTTAATGCAGGTTATGATTATGGATTTAAAGAAATATATAAGTTGTGTGGCGATGGCTGCTACCATGTTTTCATCCTGTGGAAACTTTGATGAAATCAATTCCAATCCGGATGCAAGTACTCAGGTTACCCCTTCGTTGTTGGCTTCGGGGCTGTTGCTGAATATCATGTCGCAAGGCAGTAATAAATATTTTGTTTACGATGAAATGCTGGTCAAACAGTTGGCTTGGGGCGAAGGCATGGAAGACTATCAATACAATGTGTTCGGACGTTCCAGCTTTGATTATACCACGCTGACAAATACCATCAAAATGGTGGAAGCGGCACAAGCGGTCGGCGACAATGTAGCTGCCTATGATGCTTTGGCACATTTCGTAAAGGCATGGAAGATATTCTATATGTCGATGGAAATGGGGGATGTGCCTTACGAAGAGGCACTTCAGGGTGAGATTGGTTTGGTGAAACCCAGATACAATACGCAGAAAGAAGTGATGATGTTTGTTCTTCAGGATTTGGATAAGGCTTATGAATTGTTTTCAGCAGCTAAGGATTTTGAGGGCGATGACTTTATGGGAGGAAAGATAGAGCGTTGGAAGAAGGTGACTCGTGCATTCGAGTTAAAGGTTTTGATGAATTTGTCGAAAAAGGAGACAGATGCCGACTTGGATATAAAGAACCGCTTTGCGCGCATCGTGTCGGAAGGAGATTTGATGAGTTCTAACGATGACAACCTGGCAATAAAGTATGCCGACAAGGCAAATACGATTTATCCGTTTAACAATGTGAATACCAAACATGCTGTGTATGCCATGCTTTCTTCCACATTGATAGACAGGATGAAACAAACGGAAGACATCCGGATGTTCTATTATGCCAAGCCTTCAAAGGCCAAAATAGATGAGGGGCTGCAAGAGTCGGATTGGGATGCTTATATAGGTACCGATCCTTCTGATCCTTATGAACAGGTTATCAGTGTCTATGCCAAGAATTTATATTCAGCATTGAACGCGCGTTATGTGGATTATGTTCCGGGCGAACCCGTGATACGGGTTGGATATGCCGAGCAGAATTTTATTTTGGCAGAGGCCGCAGTAAGAGGCTGGATAAACGGGGACGCTTCCCTTTATTATAAGAAAGCGATCAAAGCCCATTTAGATTTTATAGCTTCTTGCACACCGGATGAAGTAACATACCATCATGGCCATCCGTTGACGGCCGAAGCAATCGCTTCTTTTGTTGAGTTGCCTGCCATTCAGTTGACGGGAGATAAGGAGAGTGACTTAAACCGGATACTGACGCAGAAATACTTGGCGTCTTTTATGCAGAACACGTATGATGTATATTATGATTATCGTCGTACCGGATTGCCGGAACTTCCGATCAATGTGGAAACGAACCGTAATACCGTAAAGGACAAAATGCCTGTACGATGGATGTATCCCAAGTCGGAAAGCGATTATAATGGCGACAACCTGAATGCAGCTTTGCAACAACAGTTTGGGGGAGTGGATGATGTGAATGCCCTTATGTGGATTTTAAAATAATAGGTAGTGTTATGAAGAAATTTTTAATGTGGATGATGCTTGGGGTGCTATATGCGACAGGCGGACATGCGAAAGTGCTCAAGGTATTCCAGGTGAATATCTGGCAGGAAACAACTATGGTGAAAGGTGGATTTGACGGATTGGCGGATGAAATCGTAAGGCTGGATCCGGATATCGTGTTATTAAGTGAAGTTCGTAATTATGACGGGGTACAGTTTGTACCCCGCCTGAAAGAAGCTTTACAAACGAGAGGGAAGGCATATTATGGAGAGACGTCGAAGTTGGATGTAGGTATTTTGTCTAAATATAGAATTATGGATCAAGGACCTAATTGTGCAGAGGCTCCTGACGCGGGTTCTGTGCTTAAAGCGCGAATTGATGTGGAAGGCCAGACGGTTGTGGTGTATTCCGCCCATTTGGATTACACTCATTATGCTTGCTATCTTCCCCGAGGATATGACGGGGTGACTTGGAAGAAGATCGATCCTCCTGTGGTTGACCGGGAGAAGATAGAAGCGGCCAATAAGGAGTCTATGCGCGACGAGGCCATCAAGCATGTGATAGCGGACGCGGAAAAGGAAAAAGGGAATTTCATTCTCTTGGGGGGAGATTTCAATGAACCTTCCCATTTGGATTGGGGAGAGAATGTGAAGGACTTATGGGATCATAGAGGCGCGGTCGTGAGATGGGATTGCTCGGTGTTGCTTCAGGATGCAGGCTTTAAGGATAGTTATCGGACCCGTTACCCGAATCCGGTTACTCATCCGGGATTCACTTATCCGGCGGATAATGCAGGCGCCTCTTTGGAGCAGCTTGATTGGGTGCCGGAAGCGGATGGACGTGACCGCATTGACTTTATTTATTATAAACCAGTGAAAGGGGTCAAGCTAAGAAATGTGTCTGTGGTAGGCCCCAGGGGAACTATAGTCAGAAATCAGAGAGTTAATGAAAAGACAAAAGATAATTGGAATGATAACCAAGGGACATGGCCGTCCGACCATAAAGGCGTATTGGCTACTTTTGTCTTGAAATAAGAGAAAATGATAGAAAGGAGGAAAGATGCCGGAATAAGGACTTATGGCATCTTTCCTTTTTATTTGGATAATTAAATGATTGGAGTGATGAAAGATAAAATTGGTTTGTTCTTATTATGTTTTGTGTGCTTGTCGTGTTCGGTAGTTGCTCAAAACTTGGCACTCAGACTGGACGGGAAGGATAATAACGTGCGCACAGGCATAGGGTTTATGAAAGCCCCTTGGACATTGGAAGCATGGATAAAAGGCGATGATACATCGTGGAAGGAGACGGAAGTTATTTTTGGTGGTGGCGAATACAGCACCTACCGTTGTGCGGACAACTTTCCGTTGGTGGTCAAACAGGGTAAACTGTGTAGCACAAAGGCGGGTATCGAGACCTCCGATTGGTTGGACGATAAGTGGCATCATGTGGCTTTGACCTGCGACGGGAAAGCGACCTCATTATATGTAGATGGTATATGGCAAGCCGGAAAGGATACGGCGGTGACTATTATTCCTGGAGCGATTGGAGTCAGTGAGGCTGGGGAAGAAGTTTTCGGAGGTTGGATGGATGAAGTACGGATATGGGATTGCGCGCTGTCTGCGGAGACTCTGCAAAAATGGATGTGTTGTCCTTTGGACGCTACGCATGAGGCTTATAAGAACCTGGTAGCTTACTATAATTTTGATGCAGGGATAGACGATATGTCACTCAACTGGGTGGGCGGTGGCTATCATTCTTATCATCTCCGCAATGGAAGGGTGGACTATGGCGGAAAAGTTGAACTGGCGTATGCTGCGCCTAGTGGGAATGCAAAGTTTAAGGCATACGAAGGAGCGCAAAGACTGTTCAATGCCGTTTCGATAGAAAGCGAATGGGATGTGGATTGCGGCAGTAAGGATAATCAGATGGTGAAATTGCGCATCATGGTGCAGGGCAAGGAACAGCCGTTGCAATTGGAAGGCCTGTTGCTGGATTTGCATGAGACGGAACGCTTGTCCGACTTGTCTGCCGTTTGTGTGTATTACACCGGACAGACACCCCGGAGCACCCGGAGGGAGCTGTTGGCAACTACGGCTGCAAAGAAAAGAATAAAGATAGACTTGCCGGCCGACAAGCAGGTGATGCTGTCGGAAGGCGCCAATTATATCTTGGTGACGGCCGATGTAAAAGAGAAGGCACGGGTGGGAGACAAGGTACGTATAAAAGTATTGGGCTTTACGGTGAATGGGGAAACTAGGGAGCCGGAACAGAAATCCTCCTATATACGCCAGTATATAACGGAAAACTCTTTGTCCGGTGCCGATGTGTTTCGCGTGTTGCAGTGGAATATTTGGCACGGCGGGCGTCATGTACCTTTGAAAGGGCACGATCGGATTGTAGAACTTCTGAAGGCGTCTAAGGCCGACATCATTACCATGCAGGAGGGATACGGCTTCCAGAAAGAGATAGCCGCCCGGTTGCAATACCATTTGCAGACTCCTTCTGCGAACGACAATTTGTGCCTGTTCAGCCGTTTCCCGTTGGAAAAACAACAAACAGGAGACAGTTTCTGCTCTAATCCGGCCATTGTACGTATGCAAGGCGGACGCTCATTGTTAGTGGATGATTGCTGGACACGCTATTCATATAATCCGGATTATACCGGTTCCTTCCCTGATACCGGTCATGACCCGTCGGTGTGGGTGTCGGAAGACTCCATCCGTCCTATGGCCGATGTGCGCCGCATGTTGGACAATGACTTGGCTCTGGTACTGGAACGTCAGGATATGCCTGTCATATTGGGCGGCGACTTTAATTCATGCAGTCATCTGGATTGGACGGAGAGGGCTGCCAAGCTGCATGGAGACTATGGTCCCGTCCTGTTTCCCACATCCCGTTTCCTTCAGGAGCGAGGATATAAAGACAGTTTTCGTGAACTGAATCCAGATGAGGTTCGGCGTCCAGAAGGTACTTTTGCCGGCATTTATGGACAATTGGACTTTAGCCGCATAGATTTTATTTATTATACTGGCGGCATTCAGGCTGTACACTCAAAGGTGGTGCAAACTGCTCCCGAAATAGATGATATTTGGGCATCCGATCATTCTGCGGTTGTTACTACCTTTAGATGGAAATAAGAATGAAGATTTTTTTAATGTATATTTGAAATGAAGAAAGTATTGTTAGCTTTGTGTGCCTTTGCAGGCATTTGTCATTTTCTTCCGGCACAAGTTTATCCTGTGCGTCCGGAGTTGAGTGATGAACGTTCTTTTTCAATGGTGGTTATTCCCGATCCTCAGAGTTATGTGAAGTTTGATGCTAACCAGCCTCTGTTTGAATTGCAGACGGCGTGGATTGCCAATAGTTTGGAATCGCTCCGTATCAAGGGAGTGCTGTGTACTGGCGATCTAGTGGAGCAAAATGAAATCCGTATTCCCGATGGGATTAACGGTAACCAGACCAGTGAAGAACAATGGGCGGCGGCATCGCGGGCCTTCGAGCGGTTGGACAATAAAGTTCCATACGTGATCTGTACGGGAAACCATGACTATGGTTATGAGAAGGCGGAGAACCGTTTTTGTCATCTACCTGATTATTTCCCTTCCGAGCGCAATGCTTGCTGGCGGAAGACATTGGTTGCGGTGGGACGTAATCATCGGGGTATCCCGACATTGGAAAATGCAGCTTATGAGTTTGAAACGGATACTTGGGGAAAGCTGTTGGTAGTTTCCTTAGAGTTTGCGCCACGCGATGAGGCTATTGAGTGGGCTAGAGAGCTTACGGAACGACCCGTATATCGGAACCATAAGGTGATTTTGTTGACACATTCTTATATGTCGCCCGAAGCAGTTCGTCATGTGAAAGAAAACTATAAGGTGACGCCGGCCAATTATGGTCAGACCATTTGGGACAGACTGGTGTATCCGTCACAGAATATCTGTATGGTGGTGTGTGGGCACGAATGCGAGATTGTGGACTATGAGGGCCAGGTAGCTTTCCGTTCTGATAAAAATAAAGTAGGAAAGCAGGTGGCTCAGATGATGTTCAATGCTCAGACTGCTGACGGACAATGGCATGGTAATGGAGGTGATTGCTGGTTGCGTTTGATGGAATTCTTGCCTGATGGGAAAACCATTTCTGTGCGTACTTTCTCACCATTGTTTGCGCTTTCACCGGTTACCTGTGATAAGGCATGGCGTGTGGCTCCGTATGATCAATTTGAGATTATAATAGAATAGTTTTTCGTGATCTATGAAATCGGATGTCTGTTTTGGAGAGAGTTTCTGCTTTTTGGGTTAGAAATTTTGTTGCATCCTTAACAAATATCTCCTAAATTTGTTATAGGGAGTAGAACACATATTAACTGATAATAATGAAAGTAGGTTTATTTATTCCCTGTTACATCAATGCAGTATATCCGCATGTAGGAATAGCCTCGTATAAACTGCTGAAAAGTCTGGGGGTGGACGTAGATTATCCACTCGACCAGACTTGTTGCGGCCAGCCGATGGCTAATGCAGGTTTTGAGAAGGAGGCGGTGGAGCTGGCCCGCCGTTTTGACAGACAATTTGAAGATTACGATTACATAGTAGGGCCTTCGGCCAGTTGTGTGGTGTTTGTGCGTGATAACCACGGACGCCTGTTGAAGGAGGACCGGCATCGTTGCGCCAGTGAGAGTAAAATCTATGATATTTGCGAGTTTGTTCATGATGTCGTTAGGCCAACTTCATTGAAAGCCAGATTTCCACATAAAGTGAGCCTGCAAAACAGTTGCCATGGAGTGAGATTAATGAAACTTTCTTCTGCCAGCGAACTGAATATCCCTTATTTCAGCAAATTACGCAATTTGCTTTCGTTGGTTGAAGGAGTGGAAGTAGTGGAACCGGAGCGTCAGGACGAATGTTGCGGTTTTGGTGGTATGTTTGCTGTGGAAGAAGATGCAGTATCCATACAGATGGGGCATGACAAAGCAATGCACCATATTGCCACCGGGGCCGAATACATTGTAGGAGCGGATAGTTCATGCCTGATGCATCTGAGTGGTATTATCGCTCGCGACAAGCTTCCTGTCCAAACATTGCATATTGTTGAAATTTTAGCAGCAGGGTTATGAGTACGAAACATTCAAAAGCAGCTGCGGAGTTTCTGGAGAACAAGAAACAGGCCGCATGGCACGACGAGACCCTCTGGATGGTGAGGGAAAAGCGTGACCAATTGAGTAAAAAGGTGCCCGAATGGGAAGAGTTGCGCAATATGGCGTGTGCTACCAAACTGTATAGTAACAGCCATTTGGACGAATTGCTGGTGGAATTTGAACGCAATGCGCGTGCCAATGGAGCCCATGTATATTGGGCAAAGGATGCAGACGAATATTGCAATATTGTCTATAACATATTGAATCAGCATGGGGTGAAGCACTTCATTAAGAGCAAGTCGATGCTAGCCGAGGAGTGTGAACTGAATCCGTTTTTGCAAAACAAGGGCATTGAGGTGGTGGAGAGCGATTTGGGAGAGCGCATTCTGCAACTGATGCACTTGAAGCCTAGCCATATCGTGTTGCCGGCCATTCATATTAAGCGTGAACAGGTGGGCGAACTCTTTGAGAAAGAGATGGGGACGGAGAAAGGTAACTATGATCCGACATATCTTACGCATGCGGCACGGAAGAATCTTCGTCAGAGATTTATTCATGCTCAGGCAGCCATGACGGGAACTAATTTTGCTGTGGCTTCTACTGGCGAGGTAGTGGTATGCACCAATGAGGGGAACGCGGATATGGGAACTTCGCAGCCTAAACTGCAGATTGCCGCTTTTGGTATAGAAAAGATCGTACCCGATCGTGAATCGTTAGGAGTGTTTATCCGTATGCTGGCTCGGTCGGCTACAGGACAGCCCGTTACTACCTATACTTCTCATTACCGTAAACCTCGTGAAGGTGGTGAACTTCATATTATTATTGTGGACAACGGGCGTAGCAACATATTGGCAAATCCGAAGCATATAAAGGCTTTGAACTGCATCCGTTGTGGGGCTTGCATGAACACGTGTCCTGTATACAGACGTAGCGGAGGTTATTCGTATACATATTTCATCCCCGGCCCGATTGGCATCAATTTGGGCATGTTGAAGGCTCCTTTGCATTATCATGACAACGTGTCGGCCTGTTCGTTGTGTTACTCTTGTTCTCTTGTCTGTCCGGTCAAGGTGGATCTGGCAGAGCAGATTTATCTGTGGCGTCAGGATTTGGATAAGTTGGGCAAGGCCAACTGCATGAAGAAAGTGATGTCTGGCGGCATGAAATTCATGATGAATCGCCCTCAGGTGTTCAATATGGCCTTGAGTTGGGCTCCGCAGGTAAACAAGATGCCCCGTTTCTTGATCTATAACGGACTAAATGGCTGGGGAAAGGGGCGCGAGATGCCGAATTTTGCCGATGAGAGTTTTAATGAAATGTGGAAGAAAGGTAAAGTGAAGTAACAATGAGCAGTAGAGAAGATATTTTGCAAAACATCCGGCGTGCTACCTATATGAAGTATGAGAAGCCGGATCTGAAACCTTTGGAGGATGTTGCGTTAAGTTATCCGGACAGGCTGGAACAGTTTTTTCTTGTCATGAAGCAAGTAGGAGGTGAAGCGGTCCTATTGGCAAAGAGGGAGGATGTGAATGATTTTATCAGTAGAAATTATCCCGAGGCCATGCGTGTTGCTTCCAATTTGGAGTTTGTTACATGTGCTACATGCAATCCTGACAGGGTGGAGGATCCGTCGGAATTGGACGGTACGGATCTAGCCGTTATTGCCGGAAAAATAGGAGTGGCCGAAAATGGCGCGGTGTGGATAGAACAGGACGTGAAGCAACGGGCTATTTATTTTATAGCAGAGAAATTGATTATCCTGCTCGACCGGAATCATATTGTGAATAATATGCACGAGGCTTATAAACTGATAGATACCGGTAAATATGGTTTCGGAACCTTCATTTCGGGACCGTCGAAAACAGCCGATATCGAGCAGGCTTTGGTTATGGGAGCTCATGGCTCGCGTAGCGTGGTGGTAGCACTGATATGAGAAAAGATTAATTTAAATATACGGTATTGAAATACTCGTCAAACAGCGCTTTGGCCCTGTCCAATTGTTCGGGTGTGTTTTCTTTTATGCCGCTTAGCTTGTAAGGCTTTCCCATGGCTTCGTATTTATGTACGCCCAAGGTGTGGTAGGGGAGAATTTCCACTCTTTGAATCATCTGGTATGTTTTGAAATGCTCTCCCAAGGCTCGGATATCTTCTTCAAAAGCACTGTAGGAGGGAACCAGTACATAGCGCAACCAGAAAGGTTTACCGTTTCTTTCGAGCCATTCGGCGGTGTATAGGGTCTGTGCGTTGCTACGTTCGGTCAGGGTTCGATGGCGTATGTCATTGAACTCTTTTACGTCTAGCAATACCAAATCGGTCCATTTCAACAGTTCTTCCACGTCGTTGTTCCAGATACTTCCGTTGCTGTCTACACAGATGTGGATACCTTGCTCTTTCAGTTGACGGAACAGGGGAATCAATGTCTTTGCTTGCAGGGTAGGTTCGCCTCCACTGAAGGTGATGCCGCCTTTTTTCCCGAAAAAGGCCTTTTGGCTAACCGCCATCCGCACGATTTCTTCAGGCGTGGTCTCTTTGCTTTCGCCTTTAAGGTCGATGGTATCAGGATTGGCACAATAGAGGCAACGGAAATTGCAACCTTGTAAGAATACGACTAAACGCAGGCCGGGACCATCAAAGGTACCCATTGATTCGTAGGAATGTACTCTGATCATAATGGTTTGTTTTTTTTATTTGCAGGGAAATGTCGGTACGAGCATTTTGCTCTCTGTTTTCCTTTGGTCTTGTCATACAGAGTGGAGCGGGGAGTCTTTTTCAAGACACTCCCCGTTCCTTTTCTGGATGTATGGCGAATGGTTTACATTCTTTCGTGGAACGAACGGCTAATTACTTCCAGCTGATGTTCTCGGCTCAGCTTGATGAAGTTTACAGCGTAGCCCGAAACACGGATGGTCAACTGCGGATACTTTTCCGGATGTTCCATAGCGTCTTCCAGCATTTCACGGTTCAGCACGTTCACATTCAGGTGATGCGCTCCTTTGGTGAAATAGCCGTCCATCATGGTTATCAGGTTCTCGATGCGGGTTTCTTGGTCTACACCTAATGACTTTGGCACGATGGAGAACGTGTTGCTGATACCATCTTGGGCATCGCGATAGCGCAGTTTGGCTACCGAACTTAGTGAGGCGATGGCACCATTCTTATCGCGTCCGTGCATCGGGTTGGCACCCGGAGCGAAAGCTACGCCTTTGGCGCGTCCGTCGGGAGTGGCACCTGTCTTCTTTCCGTACATTACGTTTGAGGTGATGGTTAGCAATGACAGGGTAGGACGGGCATTTTTGTATACGGGGTGTTTTTTCAGTTCTTCGCTGAAAAAATAAACCAGGTCTACTCCCAAGTGGTCCACACGGTCATCGTCATTGCCGAAGCAAGGATAGTCGTTCTCGATGTCAAATCCTTCGGTCAGGCCTATTTCATTGCGGCGGGCGCGCACTTTGCCGTATTTGATGGCAGACAACGAGTCGATGGCGATAGACAGACCTGCTACACCGTATGCCAGATTAATGCGTGGATCAGTATCAATGAACGCCATTTGGGCTTTTTCGTAATAATATTTGTCGTGCATATAATGGATGATATTCATCGCATCGTTGTATACACGTGCTATCTGCATCAGCACTTTCTTGTAATTGGACCACACTTCCTCAAAGTTCAGCAAGTCACCGGTCAGTACTGGGATGTCTTTCACCATCACCGTACCTGTGTTTTCGCAGCGTCCGCCATTGATGGCCAGCAGCAGCGCCTTGGCCAGGTTGCAGCGTGCTCCGAAGAACTGAATCTGCTTGCCGATGGCCTGATAGGATACACAGCAGGCAATGCCATAATCATCACAATTGCGCACTTCGCGCATCAAAGTGTCGTTTTCATATTGTATGGATGAGGTGTCGATAGAGACACGAGCACAGAATTCTTTGAATCCTTCCGGTAGTTCCGGACTCCACAGCACGGTCATGTTGGGCTCGGGTGAGGGACCCAGGTTGTATAGTGTCTGCAAGAAGCGGAACGAAGTTTTTGTCACCTTGGTGCGTCCGTCGTTGAAACGTCCGCCGATGGATTCGGTCACCCAAGTGGGGTCGCCGGCAAAGATGTCGTTGTACGACTGCATACGCAGGTGGCGTATCATACGCAGCTTGATGATGAATTGGTCTATCAACTCCTGAGCAAAGGTCTCGTCTATCTTGCCGTGATCCAGATCATATTGGATATAGATGTCAAGGAATGAGGATACATTGCCCAGCGACATAGCAGCACCGTCTTGTTCCTTCACGGCAGCCAGATAGGCCATGTAGACCCATTGCACTGCTTCTTGTGCATTGGTTGCGGGGCGGCTCAGGTCGAGTCCGTAGTATTCGCCCATTACTTTGATTTCTTTCAGTGCCTTGATTTGTTCGGCCACTTCTTCGCGCAGGCGGATGCGAGCATCGGTCATCGGGCTGGTAATGCTGCGTAAGTCATTTTGTTTCGCTTCTATCAGCCGGTCGATACCATAAAGTGCCAAACGTCGGTAATCGCCGATGATACGTCCGCGCGCATAGTTGTCGGGCAATCCGGTCAGGAAGCCGAGCGAGCGGAAGGAACGGATTTCTTCAGTATAAGCGTCGAATACACCGTCGTTGTGGGTTTTGCGATAATGCGTAAAGATGTCCTTCACTTTTTCGTCTACTTCTACTCCGTTTTCGTGGCAGGCTTTTTCTACTACCTTGATGCCGCCAAAAGGTTTGATGGCACGGCGTAACAGTTCGTCTGTCTGAAGACCTACAATCAACTCGTTTTCGCGGTCGATGTATCCGGCTTTATGTGAGGTGATGGTAGATACGGTTACATGATCAAGGGAACGAACTCCGTTATGGGCACGTTCTTCTTCCAATGCTTTGAGGCATTCGTCCCATACTTTTTTGGTTCGTTCTGTGGGGCCTGCCAAGAATGAGGCATCGCCTTCATAAGGGGTGATGTTGGTATGTACGAAGTCTGAAACATTAATTTCCTTACTCCACAATCCATCCTTAAAAACTTTGTTCATTTCCATAATTATAATTTCATTAAGAGATTCAGGGTTGCAAAGGTACTCCTTTTTTGTGATCTATACATCACTATTGTTGGGTATAATGCGGTAAGTTGTGCATTTTTTAGTATAAAGTGGTCAATAAATGAAAAAACAAGTTTCACATGCAGGTCATTGGGGGCGTATAAGCTATTTGGGATTTCTGCCTCCGCTAAGTCGTGGCTGCATATAAAATCAGGAGGAAAGTTCCTATTGTAGGGCTTTCCTCCTGGTTGACTATTCTGTAATTCTTAATAAAGAATTAAATGATGTATTGTGAAGAGATAGATTCATTGTTCATTACGCGACGGATTGTTTCAGCAAACATGTCCGCAATGGTCAGTTGCTTCACCTTGGGGCAACGATTGGAATAAGGAATACTGTCGGTAAATACCATTTCTTCCAGTCCGGAATTCTGAACCCGTTCGGATGCAGGGCCTGACATCACACAGTGTGAGGCGATGGCGCGGACAGAAATGGCACCAGCTTCTTTCATAATGTCGGCAGCTTTGGTGATAGTGCCTGCTGTGTCTACCATGTCATCAATTAAAATGACATTCTTATCTTTTACATCACCGATAATTTGCATAGTAGCTACTTCGTTGGCTTTCAGACGGGTCTTGTTGCAGAGTACCAAGGGCACACCCAAGTATTTGGAATATGTGCTGGCACGTTTAGAACCACCTACGTCCGGAGTGGCGATGACCAGATTTTCCAGATGCAATGATTCAATGTAGGGCAGAAATACGCCGGAAGCATAAAGATGGTCTACCGGAACATCGAAGAATCCCTGAATCTGGTCGGCATGCAGGTCCATAGTAATCAAGCGGTCGATGCCTGCTACGCTCAAAAGGTCGGCTACCAGTTTGGCACCGATGGAAACGCGCGGTTTGTCTTTTCTGTCCTGACGTGCCCATCCGAAGTAGGGGATTACAGCTACGATGCTTTTAGCAGAAGCTCTTTTGGCTGCATCAATCATCAGCAACAGTTCCATTAAGTTGTCAGAGTTGGGAAAAGTAGATTGAACCAGGAAAACATGGGCGCCTCTGATAGATTCTTCATAAGAAACAGCGAACTCACCATCTGCAAAGTGCATGATGTTCATGTTTCCCAGTTTGCAACCGAGGCTGTTGCAAATCTTTTCTGCAAGGTATCTCGAATTTGTTCCTGAGAATACCATAAAAGGTGATGTTTTACTCATTTTGCAATAGATATTACCTATTTGTTAATTTGCGTGCAAAGGTACGTATTATAATTAGAATTTAAAAATAGAAATTTAAAAATAACATTTCACGCTTGTAATATGCTTGTTGTGAAACGTGTTTGTTCAATTCCCTATGCTTCTTATTTCCTTGCTTTTTATCCGTTTCAGTCTGCCAGGCTTTTTAATTTCCGAAAATGTTCTATCACGTACTGGTAGTCGCGGTTGGTGCATGCATCGAATTTATTCCAAAGGGCACCCAGTATGGCTGCTCCACCAAAACCGAAATCTTTCACTTCGAGCAGATTGCCTTCGTCGATTCCTCCCAGTGCGATGACTTTTTTGTCGATAATGCCTGCTTGGGCAGCTGTGCGGAGTTCTTCGGCGGTGTAGGCCGAATTATAATTCAGTTTGGATATGCTGTCGAATACGGGGCTTAAGAATACGTAGTCGCAGTTAGATTTACGCTCTTTCACTTCCTCCAGCGAGTGGCATGAGCAACTGATGTGTCCCTTATAGCCTTCCAAAGGAGTGGGATTGCGTCGGTTCAGGTGGATTCCTTTCAGCTTGTATTCGTCTTTCAGGTAAAAATGTCCGTGAACCACAATACGCTTGTGATATTGTTCGGGGATAAGGGTGAGCAGACGTTCGGCAAACATGGGTGCCGTATCGGGTTTCCGCAAGTGGAGCGTGTCCAGCCCTTCTTCAAAAAGGGCGGTGATTATTTTGTCTTCCTCCACAAAGTAAGTGGGGGGTGTTATTAGAATTAATTTCATACCGTATGATTAATTGCCAAGCAAAGATAGCAACCTGTTTGTAATTATCCTAGTGGATTCGTGGATTTATTTTGGCCGGTAGCCTGTCCGGGCTGTGGGCAGGCGGGGTGGGCCTTGCGGCACATGGCTGATTTTACAGGCAGAGCAGATGGGTTTCCATCGTTTTTAGGTTGATGGTCCATAGCTTGCCGCTCAGCACTTCGCCATATCCGCCTATGATCTTCAATACTTCGGCGGCTTCGGCAGTGCCTACCATGCCGGGAGTGACGCCTAATACGCCTTTGGGTGGATGGGGCATGGACAGCATTTCCGCTTCGTCAGGAAAGAGGTGACGATAGTCGGGTCCTCCCTGGTAATTGAATACAGACACTTGTCCGTCGAAGGCGCGGATGGCACCGTATACATAAACTTTTCCGCATTCCACGCAGGTGTCGTTTATCAGGTAACGGGTGGCAAAGTTGTCACATCCGTCTACCACAATGTCATAGTGGCGGATGATGTCATGGGCATTTTCTTTAGTGAGCCTTGCAGGGTAGGCACGAATCTGTACATCGTGGTTCAAGGCTTCCAGGCGTTGTTTGGCCCGGATAGCTTTGGGCAGGCCCACTTCGGCCTCGCTGTAGAGAATCTGGCGTTGCAGGTTGCTGATGCTTACCACATCGTCGTCTATCAGTCCGATGGTGCCTACTCCGGCTCCTGTCAGGTAGAGGGCGACGGGGGATCCCAGTCCGCCTACTCCTACGATAAGGACTTTGGCCTGCTGGAGGCGCAGTTGTCCTTCTTCTCCCCATTCGGGAAGGATGATTTGACGGTTGTATCTTTCCATTTTTGTTTGTCTGTTTGTATGGTCCTTTTCATGCTTGTTTGTCTGTTTGTATGGTCCTTTTCATGCCGGCGAGGGTGTATACCCATGGGCGATGTTCTTCATAAGGGGGAGTATGCTCTCCGCCCTTACGAAAAAGGGGGCCGAGGGGGAATGGTTGTCATCGTGTCGGTGCAAACCGGTCGAAGGAAGCGTCCCAGTCTTTCCACACCGGCTCCCGGCCTAATGCTTTCAGTGCGCGCTCCACTTCCACGGCTGTTCGTTCGTCGCTCACGTGGAATTGTTCCAGGGCCTGCGGATAGGTGTAGTATCCACCCGGTTCGGTTTTGCTTTCGGCGCTCATGGTGGTGACTCCGAGTCCTGCCATGTTGTCGCGGATATATGCCGGTTCTCGGGTGGAATAGGAGATGTCCACATCATGGTCGAAGATGCGCATGGCGAAGGTGAGTTGTGCCAGTTCGCGGTCGTTCATGATGACATTGGGCTGGAAGCCGCCGTTCTCTGCCGGGCGCATGCGCGGAAAGTTGACGCTGTACTTGGTTTTCCAGTATTTCTTCTGAAGGTAGCGCAGGTGGTGGGCCATCATGGTGACGTCGGTTCGCCACTCTTCCAGTCCTATCAGCACTCCCATGCCGATGGAGTGGACACCCGCTTGTCCCATGCGGTCGAAGCCGTTCAGTCGCCATTCGAACTTTGATTTCATTCCGCGCGGATGATATACATTGTAGCGCGCTTTGTTGTAGGTTTCCTGAAAGCAGATGACTCCATTCAGGCCGTGCTCTTTCAGTTCGGCATATTCTTCGGCTTTAAGCGGCATGACTTCTATCTTCAGGTTGCTGAAGTATTTTTTGGCGATGTCCAGTGCCTTGGCCAGGTAGGGGACGCCTGCCTTTGCCGGGTTTTCGCCGGTCACCAGCAGCAGGTTCTCGAACGGGCCGAGTTTTTTGATGGCCTTGTATTCGTCTTCCATCTGTTCGGGGGTGAGGATGGTACGTGCCATCGGGTTGCTGATGTGGAAGCCGCAATACACGCACGAGTTCGTACACGAGTTCGTTATATATAAAGGTATAAACATGGAGATGGTCTTGCCGAAACGTTCTTCGGTATATTTCTTGCTTAGCTGTGCCATTGGCTCCAGATAGCCGGCCGCTGCGGGAGAGATGAGTGCCATAAAGTCATCCACGTCGCAGTGTTCCTTGCCGAGGGCGCGGAGCACGTCACTTTCGGTCTTGGCGTAGATGGCGCGAGTGGTTTCCTCCCAATCTATTTTTTCAAGTTCTTCTGAAAACATGATTCTTATTGTCTTTTCTTGTTAGTCTTATTTTATAATCCGGTGTCTGCACCGTCTGTGTCCGAAGGGGCAAAGACGGGTTGTTTCGCGATTCGTATCTGTCTTATTTGTTGAGGAGAGTCGTTCGGACCTTTTTGGTTTCAGGCAAGTTTCAAGTCGATAATTTCCTTATGATCTCTCTACATTTTCTTCTGTCGCTTTCCGTCAGCTCGGGATGTTGCTTCGTTCCTCCTTTCTGGATGATGCCTTTGATGGAGAATCCGCTCCATTTCAATATTTCGCGTAGAGCTTTTGCCACGCCGCGTGTTTGGTTGAACCAGATGTTGAACGGCCACGGAGTGGAGCTGGTGCTTACAATGACGGCTTTTTTGCCTTTATGCAATGCACGGGGAAGGCCTTTCGGGCTTTCTTCCATCATGCCGTATACCATGCGGTCGAATACCATCTTCAGATGTCCGTTCATGTTTCCCCAGTAGCAGGGCGAGCCGACAATCAGCACGTCTGCCCGTTGGATTTTTCGGAGGATGCGTTGTGCGTCGTCTTCGGGCAGGATGCAGGCACGGCGGCTGCGGCAGGCCATGCACCCCGTGCAGGGACTCACCTGCAACCGGCTGATTTGTATCTGCTCTACTTCGGCGCCGCGTGTGCGGCCTTCTTCGGCCATGAGGCCCAGCATCTGGCTAATGAGTCCTGTGCCACGTGGGCTTCCGTTGAGTATCAGTATCTTCATTTCCTTATTGTCTTTAGGATGTTGTTGCGGGCGCATTGCACGGCAGCCGTATAGTATTCCGGTTCCATGTTCTCCAGATAGGCTTCCAGCTCTCCCGTCAGTTCCGGCTCTTCCCGACAGATGTCGTAGGCCAGTTTCATGCAGATGGCTTGTCCGGAGGGGCTTTCGGTGGGAGACAGCATACCTTGAAGGCAGAAATCGAAAAAGGTGGCGCTGACCGGTTGCAGCACAGGAAGCCGATGAAGGATGTTCAGCAGCAGGCGTCTGGTTCCGTCGTGGGTGCATTGCATGGCCCGTTGCATCAGTTCTTCCCTTTTGTCTGCCAGCAGGTCAGGGCGGAGGATGCTCAGTTTCTCGCATGCCCACGTGGCACGCCAGGCTATCTTTTTTTCCTCGTGCCGGGTCAGGGCATAGAGGGAGTGCAAGCGGTCGGGCGAACCGACCACTTGCTCCACAATGTGGTCTATGTGTTTTCTTCCGGCAACTCTTTCGAGTTGTTTCTTGAGTTCTTCCATAGCTTTTTTTCTGCTTCTTTGGGGGGATGCCTGTGTCCGGGCTGTTCCCTGCCGATGCGTCTTTTTATTTCTTTTCCACTTCCTTCAGGTCGCGGCTCAACTTCATGGCGCAGAAGTTAGGTCCGCACATGGTGCAATATTCTCCGTCGGTGTGTCGTCCTTCGTTGAAATAGTTCAGGGCGCGGTCGGGGTCCAGGCTCAGGTGGAACTGGTCGCGCCAGCGAAACTCGTAACGCGCTTTGCTCAGTGCGTTGTCGCGGATCTGTGCGCCCGGATGTCCTTTGGCCAGGTCGGCGGCATGGGCGGCAATCTTGTAGGTGATGACACCTGTGCGGACGTCTTCCTTGTTGGGCAGTCCCAGATGTTCCTTCGGGGTGACATAGCACAGCATGGCGGTACCCAGCCAGCCTATTTGTGCGGCGCCGATGGCCGAAGTGATATGGTCGTATCCCGGTGCGATGTCTGTCACCAGCGGGCCGAGGGTGTAGAACGGTGCGTTATGGCAGTGCGATATCTGGCGCTCCATGTTTTCCTTTATTTTATGCAGGGGCACATGTCCGGGTCCTTCGATGAATGCCTGCACGTTCTTGTCCCATGCGCGGAGAACCAGTTCGCCCATGGTATCCAGTTCGGCAAATTGTGCTTCGTCGTTGGCATCGGCGATGCAGCCCGGACGGAGTCCGTCGCCCAGTGATACGGCCACGTCGTATTGTGCCAGGATGTCGCATATTTCGTCAAAGTGTTCGTACAGGAAGCTTTCGCGGTCGTGCATCAGACACCATTTGCTCATGATGCTTCCTCCGCGGCTCACGATGCCGCACAGGCGTTTGTCGGCCAGGTGTACGTTTTGTCGGCGTATGCCGGCGTGTATGGTGAAGTAGTCCACTCCCTGTTCGCATTGTTCTATCAGGGTGTCTTTATAGATTTCCCAGTTCAGGTCTTCCACTTTTCCGTTCACCTTTTCCAGTGCCTGGTAGATGGGCACGGTGCCTACGGGGACGGGGCAGTTGCGGACAATCCATTCGCGTGTCTCGTGGATGTTGTCGCCGGTAGAGAGGTCCATCAGCGTGTCGCCTCCCCATTTGCAGCTCCATACGGCTTTTTCCACTTCTTCGTCGATGGTAGAGGTGGTGGCCGAGTTGCCGATGTTGGTATTGATCTTCACCAGGAAGTTTCGTCCGATTATCATCGGTTCGCTTTCGGGGTGGTTTATGTTGGCGGGGAGCACGGCGCGTCCGGCGGCTATCTCGTCGCGCACGAATTCGGGAGTGATGAAGGTGTCGATGCCCAGCTCCCGGCAGTTCATGTTTTCGCGGATGGCCACATATTCCATTTCCGGTGTGACGATGCCTGCTTTGGCGTAGGCCATCTGGGTGATGGCTTTTCCCGCCTTGGCGCGATAAGGCAGTGCGATGTGTTCAAAGCGCAGGTGGTCCAGGCTTTTGTCGTCGCGTCGCATCTTTCCGTATTCGGAGGTGATGGAGGGTAGTTGTTCTACGTCTCCCCGTCCGGTGATCCAGCTTTCGCGCATGCGGGGCAGTCCTTTCTTCAGGTCGATTTCGATATCGGGATCGCTGAATGGGCCGCTGGTGTCATAGATATAGACAGGGGCGTTGGGGGTGATTGTTTTCTCGCCGTTCACCATGTTCACGGTGGGGGTGAGGTTCACCTTCTGCATACCTACCTTGATGTATGGGAACAGGGTTCCTGTCATATAGGCTTTTTCGGCATGGGCGTATGCTTTTTTATCTTGTTTCTTGTCCATTATGTTTCGGTTTAATCTAAGAATGAAGTTAAGGGTGATGAGGCGGATGCAATCAGGTTTTGTCCTACGGCTCCCAGTCCGGCTTCGTAGGCGCGGCGTCCGGCAATGACTGCTTCCTTGAAGGCGGTGGCCATTTCCACCGGCCGGCCGGCTACGGCGATGGCTGTGTTGACCAGGCAGGCGTCGGCTCCCATTTCCATTGCTTCGGCGGCATGGCTGGGGGCGCCTATTCCGGCATCCACTACCACCGGCACGGAGGCCTGTTCGATGATGATGCGCAGGAAGTCGCGCGTTTGTAGTCCTTTGTTAGTCCCTATGGGGGCAGCCAGGGGCATGACGGTTGCGGCTCCTGCTTCTTCCAGTTGCTTGCACAGTGTCGGGTCTGCCTGACAGTAGGGCAGCACCACGAAGCCCAGCCGGACCAGTTCTTCGGTGGCTTTCAGTGTTTCCACTGAATCGGGCAGCAGGTAGCGCGGGTCGGGATGGATTTCCAGTTTCAGCCAGTTTGTGCCGAATGCTTCGCGGGCCATTTGTGCGGCAAACACGGCTTCTTCGGCTGTGCGCACACCGGAGGTGTTGGGCAGCAGCTGGATGTGGGGATGGACGATGTGTTTCAGCATGTCGTCTTCCTTGTCGTCCAGTTCGATGCGTTTCATGGCTACGGTCACCATCTCGCATCCCGATGCCAGGATGGCTTCTTCCATGAGGGCGTTTGAATTGAACTTGCCGGTTCCCAGAAACAGGCGGGAGTTGAATTCTTTTCCGGCTATAATCAGTTTCTTCATTGTTCTTATATGGTTTGTTTTTATCGTTTCTTGTTATGGGTCACTTTGTTTGCTCTTGCTGCTTGTCCTTTGACCGTCTGTCGGCGTGTGGCCGGCTGTTGGCCGGAGTGGAGGCGGGCGTGTCTTCCTTTCCGATGCTCAGTATCCGCCCGGTCTCTGCCACCGGGTTTGTTGCTCGCAGGATGGTGCCGCTCAGGGCGATGCCGGTGACTCCTGTTTCCATGATGGCGGGGATGTCTTCGTAGGTAATGCCTCCGATGGCGACAATGGGCAGGCGGATACCTGCTTCTTTCATTTGTCGGACGATGGTGCGGTAGCCTTCCAGTCCCAGTACCGGCGAGAGGTTTTTCTTGGTGGTGGTGAAACGGAACGGGCCGCAGCCTATGTAGTCAGCTCCGGCTTCATGATGCATCTTCACGTCGTCGAATGTGTTGGCGGTGCCTCCGATGATGAATCCCTGTCCCAATATGTTTCGGGCTTCGGCCACAGGCATGTCCTGTTTTCCCAGGTGTACGCCGTCGGCATGTATTTTTTTGGCCAGATGCACGTGGTCGTCTATGATAAAGGTTGCTCCGTAGTCTTTGCACAAGCGTTGCAGGCGTATGGCTTCCTGTTCCACTCGGTCGGCGGGCGTGTCTTTCATGCGCAGTTGTATCCAGCGGCAGCCGCCTTCCAGCGCCATGCGCGCGGAATCGTAATAGGAATACGTGTCGGTGAAGTGGGTGATGAATTGAAGTTCCATGTCCTTATCCTCCACATGCGGCTTTGATTACTATCAGGTTGTCGCCGGGTTGCAATACATGGTTTTCCCATTCGGTGCGGGGTATCATCCGGTTGTTCACTGCGATGGCGATGCCTTTTTCGGGGAGTGTCAGGAGGGTGGAGAGTCCGGCTACGGTGCATCCGTCCTTCACTTCGGTTTCTTTGCTGTTTACTGTCAGTTTCATGTTATATCCGTTTATGAATTTACCTGTAAATACAAAGAGTTGCTTTTGCTCGCACAGCAGGAGGTTAAGAAGTAACAATCCCTTCGGCGGTACTAACCGCATCAGGTTCACAGGGTATGATCTCAGCCCGTTCGTGTCGTTTCCGGTGGGCACCCCTTTGTTTTACGGTGGCAAAGATACGCGAAAGAAATGAATAATGCTATAACGGGGTGCTTTATTTTCTGTCCGGAGATGTTTTTTTGATGGTTGTTTTGCACAAACTTCATGTTGTGCGCTCACAAACTTTTTTGTTTGCCTACGAATACTTGTCACCGGCCGCTTTAATTCTTAAAACACCGCCGGTGTTCTAATGATTTCCGTCGGTGTTCACAAAAATTCCGCCGGCGTTTTTGTAAACACCGGCGGAGTTTTAAGAAATGTATAGGTTGTGTGCTACTTTATGTAAGGCTCAAAAGAACTATGTAAACGGTTGCGGTTCATTATCGGTAGGGCGATCTTGTTGCAAACCGTTCATTTGTCTGTTCCGGCCCGTTTAGTTGCCGTGGCAAACGGGGCGGCTTATGGCATGCGCTTTTCCACCACGTCCCAGTCGATGATTTCCCATAGCTTGTTCACATGGTCCGCACGGCGGTTCTGGAAGTCCAGATAGTAGGCATGTTCCCATACGTCGAAGCCCAGCAGCGGGGTCAGTGCGGCACGCCACGGGTTGCTTCCGTTTGCTTCTTTGGTGATGTGCAGTTTGCCTTCCTTGTCTGCCGAGAGCCATGTCCATCCCGAGCCGAACAGGCCGGTGGACGCGGCGTTGAACTCTTTTTTGAAGTTCTCGAAGCAACCGAAGTCGCGCCGAATGGCTTCCGCCAGTTTGCCGGACGGCTCGTGTTTGTCGGGCTTGGGGGCGAACTGAAGAAAGTACAAGGTGTGGTTCATCACTTGTCCGGCATTGTTGAAGATGACTCCGTCGGGGGCGGAGGCTACAATTTCTTCTACGGTCTTTCCCTCAAATTCCGTGCCCGGAACCAGCGAGTTCAGGTTGTTTACGTAGGTTTGCAGGTGTTTGCCGTAATGATAGTCTATGGTGGCCTGACTGATTACAGGTTCCAGTCCGTTGGTTGCATACGGGAGTTTAGGCATTTCGTAAGTCATAACTAATGAAATTAATGTGGTTAGTAATATATTCATATCAAGTAGAGTTTTTAATTAAACTTCTATGATACTAACATTATTGGGCGTCGGATTGTTCGGATAAACTTAAACTTTCTCTATCTTTGCGGCCGAAAGATGAAACCTATGACGAATTATTTAGAAGAATTGAACGAGAGCCAGCGCGATGCGGTGCTCTATAATGAAGGCCCTTCGCTGGTGATAGCCGGAGCGGGGTCGGGCAAGACGCGCGTGCTGACCTATAAGATAGCTTATCTGCTGGAGCAGGGCTACACTCCGTGGTCCATCCTGGCGCTGACCTTCACCAATAAGGCCGCCCGCGAGATGAAGGAGCG
Organism: uncultured Bacteroides sp.; assembly: GCA_947173895.1. Lineage (GTDB taxonomy): Bacteria > Bacteroidota > Bacteroidia > Bacteroidales > Bacteroidaceae > Phocaeicola. Next base: position 27,526 of record CAMWGU010000034.1, read on the forward strand.
CATCGCCCGCCAGGTGGGCAAAGAGGCGAACCGGTTGTGGATGGGGACGTTTCATTCCGTCTTTTCGCGCATCTTGCGGTGTGAGGCGCAGGCCATCGGGTTCACTCCTCATTTCACCATTTATGATTCATCGGACTCGAAGGGCTTGATTAAATCTATCATAAAGGAAATGCAACTGGACGACAAGACGTATAAGCCGGGCTTGGTGCAGTCGCACATCAGCAATGCGAAAAATCATTTGATTTTTCCCGACGCATACGCTTCGGATCCGGAGCTCTATCAGTGTGATGCGAAGGCCAAGGTGCCTGCCACAAGGGATATTTACCGCCGCTATTGGGACCGTTGCCGGCAGAGCGACGCAATGGACTTTGATGATTTGCTGGTCTATACTTACCGGCTGTTCAACGAGCATCCCGAAATCTTGCGCAAGTATGCAGAGCAGTTCCGCTATGTGCTGGTGGACGAGTATCAGGACACCAACTTTGCCCAGCACAGCATTGTGCTCCAACTCACCCGCGAGCACCAGCACGTGTGTGTGGTGGGCGACGACGCACAGAGCATCTACTCTTTTCGTGGGGCGAACATCGACAATATATTGAAATTTACAAAGCTTTATAAAGGGGCGCGGCTTTTCAAGCTGGAGCAGAACTATCGTTCCACCCAGACCATAGTGTGTGCGGCAAACAGCCTGATAGAGAAGAACAGTGAGCAGATACGCAAGACGGTGTTCTCGGAGAAGGCGAAAGGCGAGCCTATCGGGGTTTTCAATGCCTACAGTGATGTGGAGGAGGGCGAGATAGTGGCCAACCGGATTGTGGGGCTTCGCTCGCGCGAACATTATTTATATAGCGACTTTGCTATCCTGTATCGCACGAATGCCCAGAGCCGTATCTTCGAGGAGGCTTTCCGCAAGCGCGGCTTGCCTTATAAGATTTACGGGGGGCTGTCTTTCTATCAGCGCAAGGAGATAAAGGATGTCATTTCTTATTTCCGCCTGGCGGTGAACCCTCATGACGAAGAGGCCTTTAAGCGTGTGCTGAATTATCCGGCACGGGGAATCGGCGACACCACGCTGAGCAAGCTGGCCGATGCGGCCACGCAGCATCAGGTCAGTCTTTGGCGGGTGCTGGAGGAACCGCCGGCATACGGGGTGAATATAAACAAAGGTACGCATGCCAAGTTGCAGGGTTTTCGCGAGCTGATAGAAGGCTTCATCGGGGAACTCCCGAAGATGAATGCCTACGAGCTAGGAGCGATGATTGTCCGCCGGTCCGGCATCATGAATGAGATTTATCAGAGTAGCGATCCCGAAAACCTGAGCCGTCAGGAGAATATCGAGGAACTGATAAACGGTATGCACGATTTTTGTGTCACCCGCCAGGAGGAGGGGAGCGGGAATATCCTGTTGGCCGACTTCCTGTCGGAAGTCGCTCTGCTGACGGATCAGGACAATGAGAAAGAGGGTGACGTCGAGAAAATCACCCTGATGACCATCCATTCTGCCAAGGGGCTGGAGTTCAAGAACGTATTTGTGGTCGGTATGGAGGAGAATTTGTTTCCCGGCGCGTTGTCGCTCAATTCGTACAAGGCGCTGGAAGAGGAGCGCCGCTTGTTCTATGTGGCAATTACGCGTGCCGAAGAACATTGTTATCTTTCCTTTGCCAAGAATCGCTTTAAGTACGGGAAGATGGAATTCTGTAGTCCGAGCCGTTTTCTGAAAGATATTGATGTGCGTTTCCTGAACTTGCCTCAGGAGGAGCAGATGGCGCGGCGTATAGATGAGGAGGCCGGCCGCTTCCGTCGCGAGCCGGGTGGGCTTCCGTCTCGTTCCTTGTTTGACGAATCGGCTTCACAGCCTTCATGCGGACGTTCGTCGTCCTCCCCGTTTGGCGGGAAAGGATATCCGGCAACAGAAAGGCCGAAGGCCGAGATTATCCGCCCCAGTGTGCCGCGCCATCTCACCAAAGTGGGCTCGGCTACAGCTTCGATGTTATCTGCTACGGGGGCATCGGTGGCGGGGGTACAGGCCGGACTGGTCATAGAACACGAGCGCTTCGGAATGGGCGAGGTGATCAAGGTGGAAGGAACCGGCGAGAACTGTAAGGCTACCGTCCGTTTCCGGAATGCAGGCGAGAAGCAGTTGTTGCTGAAGTTTGCCCGGTTCAAGGTGGTGGAATAGGTGCTTGTTTCCGATGGACAGATTGTTAAATCCGATTATGATATAAAAAATGATAGATATTCATAAAGTGCCTTCTCCATGCTATGTGATGGACGAGGCGTTGCTCAGGAAAAATCTGAGCTTGATAAAGAGTGTGGCCGACCGGGCAGGGGTGGAGATTATCTTGGCCTTCAAGTCTTTTGCTATGTGGAAGTCGTTCCCCGTCTTCCGTGAGTACATCCGTTATACCACGGCCAGTTCCGCATACGAGGCGCGCCTGGCATACGAAGAGTTCGGCAGCAAGGCCCATACTTATTCTCCGGCATATACGGAACTTGATTTCCCGGTTGTCATGCGGTGTAGCAGCCACATCACTTTCAACTCCTTCAGCCAGTTCCGGCGTTTCTATCCGATGATCGAGGCTTCCGGCGAGAAAATATCCTGCGGCATCCGCATCAATCCCGAATATTCGGAAGTGGAGGTGGAACTTTACAATCCTTGTGCTCCCGGCACACGCTTCGGGGTGACGGCCGACTGTCTTCCCGATACTTTGCCGGCCGGCATCGAGGGATTTCATTTTCATTGTCATTGCGAGTCCGGTTCATACGAATTGGAGCATACGTTACAGCATGTGGAGGAGAAGTTCGGCCGCTGGTTCTCGCAGATAAAATGGCTGAATCTGGGAGGAGGCCATCTGATGACGCGCAAGGATTATGATACGGATCACCTTGTCTCTTTGTTGAAAGGCTTGAAAGCCCGTTATCCGCATCTGGAGATCATTCTGGAGCCGGGGTCGGCTTTTACCTGGCAAACGGGGCCTTTGGTTGCTTCTGTGGTCGATGTGGTGGAAAGCAGGGGAATAAAGACCGCCATTCTGGATGTCAGCTTTACTTGCCACATGCCCGACTGCCTTGAAATGCCCTATCAGCCTGCGGTGCGCGGTGCGGAGACTTTGCCGGCCGATGCGGTGAAGGCGGCTTCGGCGGGAGAGCACGTCTACCGTTTGGGAGGCAACAGTTGCCTGAGCGGAGACTATATGGGCAGTTGGCGCTTCGATCATCCGTTGCAAATAGGGGAGCGTATTGTGCTGGAAGACATGATTCATTATACCATGGTGAAGACAACCATGTTCAATGGTGTGCAGCATCCTTCCATTGCCATTTGGCACACAGATCAGACCCTGGAGGTGTATAAGAATTTCCGGTATGAGGATTATCGCCACCGCATGTCGTAGGAATATTCGGAAAAACTTTCGGCTTTTTATATTTGATTATGAGAGTATTACTTCGGTACTATAATAAAAGTGGCATAAAAAGTATGGAAATGTTTTGGTAGTTTGGAAAAAAGCACTACCTTTGCATCCGCAATCGAGAAACAAACGGTTGACGGTAAGTTTCTAGAGTGTGGATATTGCGGAAATAGCTCAGTTGGTAGAGCATAACCTTGCCAAGGTTAGGGTCGCGAG
>CAMWGU010000035.1 GCA_947173895.1 uncultured Bacteroides sp.
AGGCGGACAGCCCCCAAGAGGTGCAGTCTCTTTCCGCCACCCAACTGTTCGAGCGTATGAAAGCGGCTCATCCTTCGGCTATGCGTGGCATGACCGCCTACAGCCTGAGCCGCATCCTGCCCCAGCTGGGCGAACGGGTGCATACGTCCAAGGGGAATGTGTATCGGGTGGTGACAAACAGATAAGCGGGGGCTGTTGTGAAGTTTTTCCTATTCGGATTGACTATAATTGTGTGCATAAAGGAAATGGATACCAACTGGAAATATCCGCTGATCCCTTCTTTGTCCCCGAGAGGGTGTGTCAAAACTAAAAAGGGTACTCTCCAGAGTTACAGATTATAACTATAGCACTGAAAAGGGTCGTATTATTACGCAATATAGAGTTTTATACGACCTTTCATTTAGCCTTTTTGGGGTGCTCAAATTTCAAATTATAAGTTCATATTTTTAAGAATTGAGTTTTGACACACCCTCCTGTCGGGATGTTGCTCCATGCAGATTTCTGCTTGCTGCAATATCCGTTCCACCTTGCCTGAAGGTTTGTGCCGGTATTGCGTCCAGACAAGGAGTGCCGCTAGGACTGCCAGCCATAGCATCATCCGGTTGGTTCTTCTTTGTGGGTTGTTCATGTGGGTAGCAAAGGAAATGAAAATATGGAAGACGGCCAAATTTTGAGGGCTTTTATCTTTGCCTTGCAAAGGGCTATCAGATTCCTGCGATAGGTCGTATGGCTTCACGTGACAGTTTGTGTGGCTTCACATCATAGTTTGTGTAGCCTCACACTATCGTATGTGAAGCCCTGCACAATAGGCTGACCCGACCGTCCAGCCCGGGCTGGACGCATTTCCGGCGGCCGCTGGAAACGATGTTTTTATACGGAAGACATCCTTACGTGGTAAGCTTCTGAAAAATAAACGCACGGCCGATGCAGTATTTCCCGTTTGTGTGCATTTACTCTATAGAAAGGAAAAACACCTATCACTATGAATCAGAGTTGATTGATTTGCCATTCCCTTTTGGTAAACTCTTTTAGGTTGTTGAGTAGTTGTATTTCTTTATGGCTGCTTTGATGAACGGAGACTCTTTCTTGCAAGAGACAATCCACCAATGTAAATTCGCTTTGTATGCTGTCGGTAGATTGCATGGCTCTCATATCTTTTAAAATATAGATATTACTTATCCGAGTGATGATTTATAAAAGAATTATGGCATTTATGAATAAATTGATTAACCTCATTCTGTTGTAAATTAGTGGTTATTAATGCGTCTATGATTTTTTTAGAGTCATCCAATAATAGCAAGACAGGAGTTGGTGAATATTTAAGTTTCTTTCTAATATCATCATTTTTATCGCTATAAATATATTCATAATAGCGTTCTCTTTTCTGTAAAGAATTTATTTCTGGACATCTGCTTTCTATAACTTTTACATATCCCTTTTGGGTTTGATTGTCGATTTGATTTACGATAGTAAATCCGTTGTGGATACAGGTTTCGCAGTCATAATAGTTGAAAAGATATATTACATTAATATCCTTCGTATCACATATTATAGAATCTAAATTTATATTTTTGCCTTTTAGAAATTTTATATCTTCAGAGTTGGTTTGCTCTATTGCTTGTTTCTGTTGCGGTGATTTGGAGCAACCAACTATTGATATATTAATGAAAATCAACAAGACTAATTGTTTGTACTTCTGAATATTCATGGTTAAAAGCATAAATGCAATGATTCCCTATTGTAAAGGATGTGTAAATATTTCCCGGTAACTGATAGATACATAGAGGTGAAAAAGTTCCATTGTCTTCTAAAACTATAATTTTGTTTACAGTATATCCATCCTTCCAGTCTGCAAATAATATGTATAGTTTTCCATCATAAAAACAGGCATCTCGCAAAAAAACATAGAAACTTTTAGGCGAATCTTCTCCTTCTTTTACAAATTTGCAGACCTCATCTAAATAATCTAATTTGGATAAATCTATTGTTGCCAATAATTGATTGGTGTGTAAATCGTATTTCTCAATGATTGGATAACTGGCACAAACTGTGTATAAACATTGATTTCCTTTTATTAAATGCCGTCGATTGCGCAATAGGTTCATATCATCTAATTCGGTAATGCGGTGTGTCATTCCACAGAAATCAACTCTTTCTATACTTCCACGTTCCCACGAAGATGGTACTCGTATATAGCAAGTCGTATCTGTGGGAAGTGTGAGGTACGTAGTGTCTTGATAAATGAAAAAGTGACTTTCTCCACCACTAGGAATAGGAAGGGATGAAATCCATTCCTTTCCTTGAAAATATTTTAAACTAAGACTCCCGATGTCTAATACAGCAATACATCCTTTTTCATTTATTGTGAAAGTTGTAGGATTAGCCAATTCAAAAGGTGCTTGGCCTATTTGTCCAATAGTGAAAAATGAATCTTTATCTATTCCTTTCACGGCAATATCTCCTCGTTTTGTATCAAAAAGATATAAATACCCCTCTTGATAACACATGGAAGATATATTAGAAAAAAAAGAAGAGTCTGGATATTCGTTAAAAGCAGACAATATTTCACATGGTATAATTTTTAAAGAGCCTTTATGTTGGCAAGCGGATAAAACAGATAGTCCTAATAGCCCAATAACCAAAGCTCGTTGGCTTTTAGCAATAAAACCTTTTCCCGTCACATTCCACATATCGTTTCTCTGTTATAAAAATGAGTCCTTCTTTTTCAGTTTCTCTTTTACAATCATTTCCTGTACAAGAAATACTTCCATTTGAATTGCCAAACGAATCTACGCAGGTATATGTTGCTGTACACTTACCCCCTCCACCTCCTTCTTCGATGGCAAGAGCCTCTATGCAGGATGACATAGTGTGGTGTATAATATATCCATTTTTATTGGTCTTGTAGAAATTGTAACTTGATATTAGTGTCACAACTACGATTAAGAGAATAGAAATAACATTTCGTTTCATAACATTTTTCTTATAGTTTTACAGTTATGATTTATTGTAAAGGCTCAAGATGTTGAATGTAGTTAGTTCACAATCAAAGCATATTAGATTTTACATGTTCTGATGGCTGTAAAAAGCTAAACAATTAAAATTCTAATACGTAACGAAATTAGAAAAAATAGTAATGTCTCCATAACATGCTATGCTCCTTTTAATGTAAATTAAGTATTTGAGGCCATATATCCTGATTATTCTCCCTTCCAGATTGGATGCGTTTCCAATGTTTACAAAAAATGGTGCTTTTATATTGTGTATATTTCTTCAAAGAAAAGTTTCTTGCAATTAATAGGACTGAAAAATAAATGCATGGCCGATGCAGTATTTCCCGCTTGTGCGCATTTTTCTTTTATAGAAAGGAAAAACACATATCAGTATGAATCAGAATACTCCCTTGTCCATTCGTCGCCGGCTGGCTCTTGAAATATTCCGGCGGTTGGAGAACGAACGTACGGAAGAACATCCGTTGAGGCAACTGTTTTGGGAATGTACGCTCCGTTGTAACTTGCATTGCCGGCATTGCGGCAGTGATTGTAAGAAGGTGGCCGGGCATCCGGACATGCCGAAGGAGGACTTTCTCCGGGTGCTGGATAGCGTGGCCGCTCAATGCGACTCCCGTCAAGTCTTTGTCATCATTACCGGTGGGGAGCCGCTGATGAGGGAGGACTTGGAGGAATGTGGACGTGCCATTTATGAGAAAGGATTCCCGTGGGGCATGGTGACCAACGGGCTGTATATGACTCGCGAGCGGCTGAACGGATTGCTGGATGCGGGACTGCACACGGCAACGGTCAGTCTGGACGGCTTTGCGGCCGACCATAACTGGATGCGAGGGAATCCGCAGAGCTTTGAACGGGCGGTCGAGGCCATCAAACTGATGGTGCAGGTGCCCGATTTTGTTTTTGACGTGGTGACGTGTGTCAACAAGCACAGTTACATGCGGCTGGACGAACTGAAAGACTTCTTAATCAGTATCGGGGTGAAGGCATGGAGGCTCTTTACGGTCTTCCCGGTGGGGCGTGCGGTCAAAGACCCTGAACTGCAACTGTCCAATGAGGAGTTTCGGGGAGTGATGGAGTTTATCCGCAAGACCCGCAAGGAAGGGAGGATTCATGTAAGTTACGGCTGCGAAGGCTTTTTGGGTAACTATGAGGGCGAGGTGCGCGATTCGTTCTTTGCCTGCCGGGCAGGCACATCGGTGGGGTCGGTCTTGGTGGATGGCTCTATATCGGCTTGTCCCAGCATCCGGGCCGATTATCATCAGGGAAACATCTACGAGGATGATTTCATGGAGGTGTGGAATCATCGGTTCGGGCCTTACCGCGACCGTGAATGGATGCGGAAGGGCGAATGTGCCGACTGTAAATACTTCCGCTTTTGTAGAGGAAACGGCATGCACCTGCGCGATGGGAACGGTGATTTATTGTTCTGTCACTTAAAAAGATTGCAAACAACATAAAAACTGATTTAATATAGAAATTATGAACATGAAAAAGTACATGACAGTACGCCGGTTATTGTCCGGTGTATTGGCGCTGCTGGGTTTTTCATCTTGCGGCGATGAGATTGGTGAATCACCTTGTGAGTATGGCACTCCTTATGTCAAGTTCCAGGTGAAGGGCAAGGTAGTTTCGGACAAGGACATGCCGTTGGAAGGCATTCAGGTGATTGTAAGACAGGAATGGAACAATGACGCCGCTTATGCCGACACGGTCTATACGGACGAGAAGGGGGAATTCATGACAGACGAACTGAACACTGTAGGCATAGAGAAGCAGAAGGTATATTTCAACGATGTGGACGGTGACGAGCATGGCGGCACGTTTCGGTCGGACTCAGTCTCTATAACTGCTATGGACAGAAAGGAGATGGAAGAGGGAAAGGGCTGGTATCGTGGGAAATATGAGTTTGTCACCCGCGAACCGGTGAAACTGTCGGAAAAAGGAAATGAGGACGATGCTGCTGGTGTATGAGTAGGTTATTTCACTGAATATCTTGATCGATTCCCCGACTAGATGTTCGATGAATTACTCCGTTATCCGAGCTATTGCTATGCCTTTGGCGTGGGGCAGAATTTTCTTTCGGGTCGTGCCCGTCTGATACAGACCGGTACGGCCCCACCCTTTTTATGGCAAGTGTCGTGTGATCAGCCCGCCCAGCCTTCTCTGTCCAGATTGCGGTAGCTTATGGCTTCGGCCAGATGGGCGGAGGCGATGTGTTCGCTGTCGTCAAGGTCGGCAATGGTGCGCGCCACTTTCAGGATGCGGTCGTAGGCACGTGCCGATAGGTTGAGGCGTGTCATGGCGGTGCGCAGCAGCCGCAGGCCTTGTTCGTCGGGTTGTGCATACTGGTGGAGCAGGTGGGCTTCCATTTGCGCATTGCAGTAGACACCCGGATGGTCGGCAAAGCGTTGTGCTTGGATTTTTCGGGCTTTGATGACTCGTTGGCGGATGCTTGCGCTACTTTCTGCACGTTGTTGTTCTGCCATTTTTTGAAATGGTACGGGAACAATTTCTATCTGGATGTCAATGCGATCGAGTAGCGGACCGGAGATCCGGTTCAGATAGCGTTGCACTTGGCCGGAGTTGCACACACAGGCTCGGGTGGGATGGTTGTAATATCCGCAAGGACACGGGTTCATGCTGGCCACCAGCATGAAACTGGCCGGATAGTCCAGGCTGTATTTAGCGCGCGAGATGGAGATGCGTCTGTCTTCCAGTGGCTGACGTAGTACTTCGAGTACGCTTCTGTTGAATTCGGGCAACTCGTCCAAAAAAAGCAGGCCATTGTGTGCCAGGCTGATTTCGCCGGGCTGTGGAGTGGCTCCGCCACCCACCATGGCTACTTGTGAGATGGTGTGGTGTGGGCTTCGGAAAGGGCGGACGGCAATCAGCGAACTGTCTTTTCCCAGTTTGCCGGCCACGGAGTGTATCTTGGTCGTTTCTAGGCTTTCGCCCAGTGAGAGGGGAGGAAGAATGCCGGGCATGCATTTGGCCATCATGGACTTTCCGCTTCCGGGTGCGCCGATCATGATCAGATTGTGGCCTCCGGCAGCGGCCACTTCCAGTGCACGCTTCACGCTTTCCTGTCCTTTTACGTCGGCAAAATCGTAGGCAAAGTGGTTTTGGTTCTCATAGAATTCTTCTCGCGTATGGACGATGGTGGGTTCCAGTGTGCGTTCGCCGTTGAAAAATTCAATGACCTCTTTGATGTTTTCCACTCCATACACTTTCAGATTGTTTACCACTGCGGCTTCCCTAGCATTCTGCTTGGGGAGTATGAATCCCTCGAATCCTTGTTCGCGGGCACTGATGGCTATGGGAAGGGCACCTTTGACAGGTTGCAGGCTTCCGTCCAGGCTTAATTCTCCGATCATGAGGTAGCGCGACAGTTTTTCGTCCGAGACGATTCGGGTGGATGCCAGTATGCCGATGGCTAGGGGCAGGTCGTATGCGGAACCTTCTTTGCGGATGTCGGCAGGTGCCATGTTCACTACAATCTGGCAGGTGGGGAACTTGTATCCGTTCACCTGCAAGGCGGAAACGATGCGTTCGTGGCTTTCTTTCACGGCCGAGTCCGGCAGACCGACGAGGAAGAATTTGATACCTCGTGAACTGTTCACTTCGATGGTTACGATGGTGGCGTCGATACCTTGTACGGCGGCCCCATAGGCTTTAACTAACATGTTTTTATCTGTTATGGACCCTTTTGCGGGCATGTTCGGCTTCTTTTTCTTTTTCTCTGTCCTGCTCTGTCAGTTGTTTCACTTTGTCGATCAGTTTTTTACCACGTAGGTTTCGACCGATAATCTGTTTGTTGGGTCCGATAAGCAGGTTAGCCGGAATCCGGGTGATGCCGCATTGTTTGACAAGGGCGTTGTTCCATGCTTTAAAGTCGCATACCTGTTTCCATTGGGTGGTGTCTTTTTGGCCGCATTTCGCCAGCCATTCTTTTCTGTCCAGATCGAGCGAGAGGCTGATAATGACGAATTTTTCTTTCTTCAGTGCTTTTTGTACGGTCACCAGTGAGTCTTGTTCGGCTATACTTTCCTTGTTCCAGCTTGCCCAAAAGTCTAAAAGGATATATTTCCCTCTTACGCTGTTCCAGTTGACGTCCTTTCCGTCCTTGTCCGTACATGCAATATTGGAAACGCGTTGGTTCGTTGGTTCGGTCTTATCATTCAGTTTGTTCTGAAGTCCTATGATGTAGGGCGTATCCTTTAGTATTCCGCTCAGTCCTTTTATCAGTTGGTCTATATGCTGATAGTCGGGCAAGGTGTCTTGCACATAGTATTTCTCTATCAGATAAAGATTGGTGTAGGACTGCGGATAGGCTTTAATTAGTGAGTCGACAGCGGCAGTCAGGGCGTTGTGTTCATTTTCCAGTGTGCGAAGGTGGCGCATGCTGTTTGCCAGTCTTTCATTTTCCCCTTTTCCTTTCACTTCTATATCATCGGCTGTTCCACTCAGGGTGACTTTCTCTCCTTTGTCGGCATATATCGGCAGGACGTGTTCCTTGTCCAGCAGCAGCGAGAAGATGGTAAAGGTGTCGGGTGTGATGGTATAAGTGAATTTTCCTTTTGAGAGAATGATGGTATCCAGCTTGTAATTGGGTTCTTGATAAAAGACCAGCAGGGTGTCTGAAGGGAGCCCTTTGATGGTTCCTTCCAAAGTGAATGTATTCTTCTTGCCGCAACTGCTTGTCAGCACAACAAGAGTGAAAAGGAAGAATGGTAATTTTCTCATTGCAAGATATTTTTTGCGAAAATACGCATTTTGTGGTTAAAGGTAGGTATAAATGAAGGTTATTTTGCATAAATAAGTGGGAGGCTTCGTCACGAAGCCTCCCACTTATAAGTAATAATCATCTAAAAATTAGAATAAAGATCTAATTATATTATTTAATAGCGTCGGCATATTTAGCAAACTCACGGTCGTTGGCAGCCAATGCAGCCATTGATGGATCTTTTGCGATAGCACTCTTGATGCTGCTGCTTACCAATGAAGCATTGTTGGTGCGTGCACCTACGATAGCCATCAGGTAATCAGTCATTGCATCCGGACTCTTGATAGCAGACAAAGTGGCTTTTGCCTTATTATAGTCCTTAGCCAAAATTTGAGCCTGTGCGGCACTGTTAGTTTTGGCATCGCCAAATGAGTTGACAGCTCTGTCGTACTGTCCTTGCTTGATATACAGGTTACCCAATGCTTCGCCAGCAGCGTTAGCTCCGGTAGCTTTGCCCAAATAAGTTTCGGCAGCTGCTACATTGCCTTTCACCAGTTCGCAAAGACCCAAGTTTGCGTTTGCTTCAGGAGCGTTAGCGTTCTTGGAAACTGCTTGTTTGAAGTAGCTTTCTGCTTTAGCGGTGTTGCCAGCAGCGAATGCCATTTCTCCCAAATTGTTGTAAGCGCGGAAGTCGTTCGGATACAACTGGGTAGTTTTGTTGAAAATAGCTTCTTTGCGGGCGTTGTCGTTGGTCAGAGTAGCTGCATACAGCAATTCTTCTACGCTCAATACTTTCGGATCAGAGTTGAAAGCTTCATTGATTTCGTCATCGCTACGGCCGATGATGTCATAGTTGGCAGTCAGGCGTGCGCGACGCAATTGTGGCAGGATTTCGTCAGCCAAAGTCTTGTAAACAGAAGAGATGTTTTTGATTTCAGCTTCTCTTTGTTCAGGATCATTGTACATGGAAAGTACGCGCAAAATCAAGTCTTTATCCTGCAAGTTTGATTTAGAAACCAGTTCTTGGAAACCTTCCCAGTCTTGTGCAGTGTATTTGGCATCCAAATTTGTGTCGATTTTACCTTTCTTCAACTGACGTTGCATATACTTTTCAGTGTTTGCTTCGCGGTTTTCAGCCAAACCGGTGTTCAGTTTCACACCACCATCAGGTGAAGCATATGCTGAGATTTCGATGTTGTTCAGCTTGTAATTTTTGGTATCGGCGTTCACTTCAGCCACTTTCTTATGGAATTCTTTCATGTCGGCAGAGTTCAACTGGCTACTGCGCAGGTTAGCTTGCTGAATTAAGAACATGATGTTGGCTGTCTGTGCGTCTTTGATGATACGTTGGAAAGCATCGTTGGCGTATGATGCGTTAGAGCTGGCAGCGGTAGGCAGTTCGGAAGTTGCGATTACGCCATCGGCGATTTTTACAGAAGGAATGGTATAGCTCTTGCTTCCTTTTGTGATTTTAAAATCCAAATACAATTCAGAGTTTGCCATTTCGGGAACATAGTCGAAAGAAGCTTTCATTGTGTAGCTACCACCTGCTTTGTAGGCGATAGTCTGGTTGTTTCCTTCTACTTTTTCTCCTTGGAACAGAGCGGGCTGTCCTTTTGCTTCGCCGCCTTTCCATCTCAGGACGGGGGTTACTTCGACAGTAGCATTCTTTTTAAAATACTTTTCGGGGAACTTGCCGTTGATTGTTACAGGCACTTTACCACCGACGGCCTCAAGAACTTCAGGATTAGTTGTGAAATAGTCAGAGGACAATTCTCCCATCTTGCCGCATGATGACAAGGCAAGGACCAATAAAGCCACTAAGGGCAAATACAACTTTTTGATCATAATTACTTTTTATATTTTAACGTTTGTAATGTAATATTCTGCACTGGTATGTTTTTGCATGCTCTTTGGGGACAAAGATAGAAAAAAACTCTGTTATGTGCTAGTTTATTTATGTGCTTTTTTCAGATTTTCTTAAAATAATTTAGGATGTAGAACCTTCTATTTGTCTTTTTCTCTGAAATTTGATGTTACGTGGATGATGTTCTATGATCTCGCTCCGTAGCATGTTGCGGTCTATATGTGTATAAATTTCTGTGGTACCGATGCTTTCGTGTCCCAGCATGCACTGTATGACCCTTAGGTTGGCTCCTCCTTCCAGTAGATGTGTGGCAAAAGAATGCCGGAAAGTGTGGGGGCTGATTTTCTTTTTCAGCCCGATGCGTTCTGCCAGTTCCTTGATGATGTGGAAGACCATGATGCGTGATATGTTTTTCCCGAAGTGGCTAATAAAAACAAAATCCTCAAATCCCTGTTTTATCTTCATCTGGTTGCGATCGTCAAAGTAAAGTTTGATTTCTTTAATGGCACGTGGCGAGATGGGGACCAGTCGCTGTTTGCTGCCTTTGCCTTCCACCTTAATGAAACCTTCGTCAAAGTAAAGCTCAGACAGTTTTAGATTGCAGAGTTCGGAGACACGCAACCCGCAGCTGTAAAGGGTTTCTAGAATGGCCCGGTTGCGTTGTCCTTCTCGGGTACTGCGGTCTATGCTGTCTATCAGGCTGTCTATTTCTTCCAGAGTCATCACTTCGGGCAGCTTGAATCCGATCTGGGGCGATTCAAGAAGTTCGGTGGGGTCGGTTTCCAGATAGTCTTCCATGAGAAGGAAACGGTAGAAAGAGCGGATACCCGATAGTATGCGTGCCTGTGAACGTGGGTGGATCCCAATGTCGTGCAGTCCTGCTGAGAAGTTTTCCAGATTCTCAAGCTTTACGTCCAAAATAGAGATATTTTCCAATGTGAGATAAGCCAGTAATTTGTCTAGATCGGTGAGATAAGCGTCTACCGTATTGTCGGATAGCGATTTCTCCAGTTTCAAATATTGCTTGTATCTTACCAATATCTTGTCTGTTTTCTCGGTTCTTTTCATTTCTTTTTTCTACCTTTGTACCCAAATTCCCTGCAAAGGTAGAAAAAGTTCAGATATAGTATAAAATATGAGAATACAAATAATCAATGGACCTAATATCAATTTATTAGGCAAACGGGAACCTTCTATTTACGGCGCTGTTTCATTTGAGGACTACATGACGGAGTTGCGCCGTGCATATTCGGACATTGAAATAGCCTGTTATCAGTCGAATGTGGAAGGTGAACTGATCAACAAAATACATGAAGTAGGTTTTGACTATGATGGTATTGTCCTGAATGCAGGGGCGTATACCCATACTTCTATTGCTTTGCAGGATGCGATTCGCGCCGTGACTGCTCCGGTGGTCGAAGTGCATATATCCAATGTGCATTCACGTGAAGAATTTCGCCATAAGTCGATGATCTCTTGTGCCTGCGTGGGGGTGATTTGCGGTTTTGGCTTATCTTCCTACCGTTTGGCAGTTGAGGCGTTGGTTTTGGAAAAATAGAAAGTCGATTAGGTATAATAAAAGTTATAGGTATAATAATTAAGGTGATAAGATTATGATGTTGAAACAAACAAAAATCGTGGCGTCTATTTCAGATCAGCGCTGCGAGGTGGAGTTTATAAAAGATCTTTTTGAGGCGGGAATGAATGTGGTTCGTATGAATACGGCGCATGCTTCGCGTGAAGGATTCGAGAAGTTGATAACTAATGTGCGCGCGGTTTCCAACCGCATAGCCATCTTGATGGACACCAAAGGTCCTGAAGTGCGTACCACCGCTCTTGCGGGTGGTGAACCGATTCTTTATCAGACGGGCGATCGGGTGAAGATTGTGGGCGACCCTGCCCGTGAGACTACCCGCGAGTGCATTGCCGTATCTTATCCTGGTTTTGTACACGATTTGCAGGTGGACGGTGACATCTTGATAGATGATGGCGATTTGGAACTACGTGTGGTGGAAAAGACCGATGAATATCTGTTGTGCGAGGTGCAGAATGAAGCTACTTTGGGAAGCCGTAAAAGTGTGAATGTACCGGGTGTGCGCATTAATCTCCCCTCTCTGACAGAGAAGGACCGTAACAACATATTATATGCTATCGAGAAAGACATTGATTTCATCGCACACTCATTTGTTCGTAACAAACAGGATGTGCTCGATATCCGTCAGATATTGGATGCATATGGCAGTGATATCAAGGTGATAGCTAAGATAGAGAACCAGGAAGGGGTTGACAATATTGACGAGATATTGGAAGTGGCCGATGGAGTGATGGTGGCACGTGGTGATTTGGGTATCGAGGTTCCTCAGGAACGGATTCCAGGCATTCAGCGTCTGTTGATAAAGAAGTGTATTTTGGCCAAAAAGCCGGTGATTGTCGCTACCCAAATGCTTCACACCATGATAAACAACCCACGTCCCACTCGTGCCGAGGTGACCGATATTGCCAATGCTATCTACTATCGTACGGATGCCTTGATGTTGAGCGGCGAAACCGCTTATGGTAAGTATCCGGTGGAAGCAGTGAGGACTATGACCAAAATAGCTGCTCAGGCCGAGAAGGACAAACTGTCGGAGAATGACATCCGTATTCCTCTGAATGAAAATTCAAACGATGTGACCGCTTTCTTGGCCAAGCAGGCTGTGAAAGCTACCAGCAAACTGAATATCCGCGCCATCATCACCGACAGTTTTAGTGGACGTACTGCACGCAACATTGCCGCTTTCCGTGGAAAATATCCTGTGTTGGCCATCTGTTACAAAGAGAAGACTTTGCGACATCTGGCTCTGTCATACGGAGTAGAGGCCATCTATATGCCCGAGAAGGCGAATGGACAGGCTTATTATTTTGCTGCCTTGCGCAAATTGCTGGACGATGGTGTCCTGAGCGAGAGCGACATGGTGGCTTATCTGAGCAGCGGTAAGCAGGGTACTCGTACTTCCTTTCTCGAAATCAATGTGGTGGGCGATGTGCTGAAGTATGCTATGGACTATGTGCTGCCCAACCGTAACCGTTATTTGTAATACATTGCAGGGATGAAAGAGACGGACGCTATTGACGAGTATATCCTTCGGCATATTGACGAGGAAAGTGACTACTTGAAGGCTCTTTATCGCGATACGCATGTCAAACTGTTGCGTCCACGCATGGCTTCCGGTCATTTGCAGGGGCGTATGCTCAAAATGTTTGTGCGGATGATCCGTCCGAGGTTGGTGCTGGAAATAGGCACTTACAGCGGATATTCCGCACTCTGCCTGGCCGAGGGACTGGAGGAAGGAGCGGTGCTTCATACTTTTGAAATCAATGACGAGCAAGAGGACTTTACACGTCCTTGGCTGGAAGGTTCGCCGCATGCCGACAAGATAGAGTTTCATATTGGCGATGCGTTGCAACTATTGCCTGCTATGGATCTGACCTTCGACTTGGCATTTGTGGACGGTGACAAGCGAAAATATATCGAGTATTATGAAATGGTGCTCGAGAAATTAGCGCCCGGCGGATATATCATCGCTGACAACACTTTGTGGGACGGTCATGTGCTGGAGGAACCGCGCCACACGGATCTCCAGACCATCGGGATAAAGAAGTTCAATGACCTGGTGGCGGCCGACAAGCGGGTGGAGAAGGTGATTCTTCCCTTGCGTGATGGGCTGACAATCATAAGAAAATGTGAATAATGTGAAACTTAAAATAAGTATTGATTATGGAAACGACCAGACAAAATAAGATTTCTCGCTTGATTCAGAAGGAACTGAGCGAAATTTTTCTGCTTCAGACCAAGGCGATGAATGGTGTGTTGGTATCGGTAAGTACTGTTCGTATCAGTCCCGATATAAGCATTGCTCGTGTGTATCTCAGTGTATTTCCTTCGGATAGGAGCCAAGAGATAGTGAAGAACATCAATGACAATATGAAGTCCATCCGTTACGAACTGGGTACCCGGGTACGCCATCAGTTACGCATCATTCCTGAACTGAAGTTTTTTGTGGATGATTCGTTGGATTATGTCGAACGCATAGATGAACTGTTGAAGAAGTAAAGCGGGGTGGTGAATTTTCCTTTCTATGTAGCCAGGCGTTACCTCTTTTCCAAGAAATCGCATAATGCTATCAATGTCATTTCTGCCATTTCGGTTTGTGGAGTGGCTTTGGCCACTCTGGCACTGGTATGCACTTTGTCCGTTTTCAATGGTTTCCGCGACTTGGTGGCTACTTTCTTTACGGCTTTCGATCCCGAACTGAAAATTACGGCTGTCGAGGGTAAGGTATTCGATGTCCGTCAAGAGTGCATTGCGGCTTTGCGCCGTCTGCCCGAGGTGGCAGTTTTTTCAGAGTCCCTTGAAGAGAATGCGATGGTGCGCTATAAGGATCGACAGACTATGGCGGTCATCAAGGGAGTGGAAGACAATTTCGAAGAACTGACCGCTATCGACAGCATTCTGTTTGGCAGGGGGCAGTTCGTGTTACACGATGAGGTAGCGGATTATGTTGTTCCCGGCATCGAACTTGTCTCTATTCTAGGCACCGGTATCAAGTTTCTCGATCCATTGGAGGTTTATGCGCCTAAGCGAGGTGTTAAGGTGAATATGACCAATCCTGCATCGAGCTTTCAGTTCGCCCGTCTGTATTCCAGCGGTTTGGTTTTTGCTGTGAACCAGCAGAAATATGACTCTTCCTATATCCTGACCTCTCTATCATTTGCCCGCCGTCTTTTTCAGTATGACACCGAGGTTAGTTCAGTAGAGTTGAAACTGAAACCGGATGTGGATGCCGACCGTGTGAAGGCGAAAATACAAACGCTACTAGGACCTGCTTTTCGGGTGAGCGATCGTTACGAGCAACAGGTCGATACATTCCGCATCATGGAGATTGAAAAATTGATTTCTTATCTGTTTCTTACCTTTATTCTGATGATAGCCTGTTTCAATGTAATCGGATCACTTTCGATGTTGATTATAGACAAGCGGGCAGATGTGATGACTTTGCGTAATCTAGGAGCCGACGACCAACTGATTATACGCATTTTTTTGTTTGAGGGTTGCATGATCTCTTTGATGGGGGCGTTCATCGGGGTGGTATTGGGGCTGGTGCTTTGTTTTGTTCAGCAAGAGTTCGGGCTACTTTCACTGGGAGGTGGCCATTCTGGTGGCCATTTTGTGGTAGATGCCTATCCTGTCAGTGTTCATGCTTGGGATGTCGTGCTGATTTTTGTTACAGTGCTGGTGGTGGGCTTTCTGTCGGTTTGGTATCCGGTGCGCTATCTCAGTCGCAGGATACTGGATCGTTGACGCTGTTGACAGGATAGTGGATAATAAGGGAACAGGTAGGTTCTTATTCTAGTGTAATACTTTCTACCTTGATGTCTTGGCAGCCTAGAAAGAGGGCTGCCGATTCTTTGAATTTGCTTTCGCTCTCGGTTGTAAGAAAGCGGCAGTTACCATTCTTCTTGCAACGCATATCCATGTCAGGATGACGATCCAAATAGTTGCGCAAACTTCGAGCCACATATTCGCCTTGTGCAATGATGCGGATGTGTCCTGGGGTGTATTGTCTTATCTTGTCCAGCAGTAGCGGATAGTGAGTACATCCCAAGATGATGGTATCTATCAACGGATCTTTGTTCAGTAGCCGATTGATGTGTTGCTTGATGAAATAGTCAGCTCCCTCGGATCGATATTCGTTGTTTTCTACCAAGGGAACCCATAGCGGACATGCCTCTCCAGTGACGGACAATTCGGGGAAGAACTTGCGGATTTCCATCGGATAGGATTGAGACTTGATGGTGCCTGCCGTAGCCAGTATTCCTATGTGCTTGCTGTGGGTGATGTTGCCTATGCATTCCGCTGTCGGGCGTATGACACCGAGTACTCTGCGAGTGCTGTCGATGGTGGGCAGGTTAACTTGTTGGATGGTGCGCAGAGCTTTGGCAGAAGCGGTGTTACATGCCAGTATTACCAAAGGACATTCCAGACCGAACAATTTGTTTACAGCTTGCAGGGTGAATTCGTACACGACCTCGAAAGAGCGGGGACCATAAGGGCAGCGTGCGCTGTCGCCCAAATAGATATATTCATACTCTGGCATTAACTCGCGTATTTTGTCCAAAATGGTTAGGCCTCCGTAGCCGGAGTCGAATATGCCGATGGGGCCAACCGGAAGTGAAGAAGATGGTATCATGACAGTATGTGGGTGTTGTATAGGCACAGAAAAACGGATTACACGTGCCAATCACGGTTCTTGACCAATCCGTGAGGCTGTGTAATCCGTACATGAAGAAAAAAAATAGTTTGTTTTGGTATTATTTGATTCCAAGTTTAGACTTCACAGCTGCGGTAACATCTGTGGATTGTGCCTCATTGATGTATGGAATTTCAGTTCTGTTCAGGTCGAAGATATAAGTATAGCCACCTTCTTGACCTACTGCTTTGATAGCGTCTTCAATTTTCTTGTA
The DNA here is from genome assembly GCA_947173895.1 of uncultured Bacteroides sp. GTDB lineage: Bacteria > Bacteroidota > Bacteroidia > Bacteroidales > Bacteroidaceae > Phocaeicola. Next base: position 16,106 of record CAMWGU010000035.1, read on the forward strand.
GATAGGTTCCATCATGTCGGCATATGATTTCTGTAATTGCTGTTGGGCATCTTGCTGCAACTGCATTCCTTTTTCTTGTAATTCTTGCAATTCTTTCTGGCGTCTTTCCTGTATGTTCTTGGGAAGATTGGCTTGTTCTTGCTGATATTCAGTATATTTCTTGGTCAGCTCATCGGTAGCGCGCTTCATTTCATCCTCATACTGTTTTGTCATGGCCTGAATATCATTCTGTGCTTTGGTGAATTCTGGCATGATGGTAAGCACCTCGGCCGATTTGATATGCCCGAATTTCTGGGCGAATACACTCATCGGAGCGATGAGTAATAGTAATAAAGCAATTTTTTTCAACATAGTTCTATTTTTTATTAGTTATTACATATTTGAATTATCGGATGCAAATGTAAGAAATTAATTTGAATATCCTAATTTTGCGAGCACTTCATTGCTAATATCAATGTTGGGAGAAGCGAAAATGATGCTTTGAGCTGATCCTCTGTCCACTACAACTGCGTATCCTTTCTGCTCGGACAGCTGTTTCACTGCTTCGTATATTTTGTCCTGAATTGGGGTGATCAGAGTTTCCTGTTTCCGTGCCATTTCTCCTTCCGGGCCAAAGTATTTCTTCCTCAATTCGGCAGCTTCTCTTTCTTTTGCTACGATTTCTTCTTCTTTTTGGGTCTTTTGGGAAGCCGATAGGGAAGCTGAAGATTTCTGATATTCTTTATAAAGTGCTTCCGCTTCTTTTGCCTTGGCTTCTATTTCGTTTTGATATTGCAGAGAAGCCTGGTTCAGCTGGTTGTTTGCCTGTGCGTATGCTGGAATATTCTTCAGAATGTATTCCATGTCGATCAATGCGAATTTCTGCGCGTTGGCTGTTAGTGTACATACCGCGAACCATAGAGATAATAGAATGGCCTTTTTCATAATCATCGTTTTTTAGTTGTTAAAACTCTTGTCCTAGAATAAAGTGGAACTGACTTCCGCTGTATTGTCTCGAACCGTTGATCTTATCGAATCCGTAGGCCCAGTCGATACCCATCATACCAATCATGGGCAAGAAAATGCGGACACCGACACCGGCCGAACGTTTCAGTTGGAACGGGTTGAACTTGTTTACATCGGTCCATGCGTTACCTCCTTCAACAAAGCTTAGGGCATAAATGCTGGTCGAGTTTTCAAGCATCAGCGGGTATCTTAATTCTGCTCCCAGTCGTACGTAGGCATAGCCTTCACTTCCGTAGGGGGTCAGCGAACCGTTTTCGTAACCGCGGAGAGCAATGGTTTCGGAAGCGTAGCTGGTGCTGTAGCCTGTCATTCCATCGCCACCCATGTAGAAGGTTTCGAAGGGCGATTTTTTATATTTGTTGTAATGGCCCAACAGACCGAACTCGGCGCGTGTCATAATGACCGGACACTTTTGGCCGCCTGTCAAAGCGGTGTAGGTCTTCGATTTGAATTTCCACTTGTGGTATTCAATCCAATTGTACATACTTGCCGCTTCATCATAATCGTTCTTGCCGTATACGGAGTAGTCCTTGTTGCTGAATAGCGAGTACGGAGGAGTCAGCTGGACGGATGCTGAAAATTCAGAACCGCGACGCGGAAAAATGGGATTGTCCGTAGAGTTGCGTGCCAAAGTCAGTCCCAGGCTGAGGTTGTTGCAGTTTCCTGTGGACATGTATTCGCCATTGTTCAGTCGGATGTATAGGTAGCTCCAGTCTTTCAGAATGAAACGTTGGTAGGAGAGTTCGGCCGACAAGGTGAAATAGTCATCGGGCCATCTCAGGCGCTTACCCCAACCGATGGATGCTCCATACATTTGGATGGACTTATCAGGGTCGTAATAGGATTCGTAGTTGTTATAATTGCCATAATAATTTCCGTATCCGTAGAACATGTTGTAATAGTTGTTCATGTAGGCGGAATTATAATAGTTGCTGCTGATGTCAGTCTGTATGGAATAAAATGCTGAGACAGAGAATGAGTTCGGACGCTTTCCGCCAAACCAAGGATCGAAGAATGAGACACTGTATGACTGGTAATAGCTACCATTAGTCTGGCCGCTGACAGTCAGTGTCTGTCCATCGCCTTGCGGAAGGAATCCGCGGTAGTTATCACTCTTGTGGAACAAATTGCTCATAGAGAAGTTGGTGAATTTTAGACTTAGTTTCCCGATGACACCTGTCTGTCCCCAACCAGCGGAGAATTCCACCTGGTCATTGGCCTTGGATTCCAGATTCCAGTTGATGTCTACCGTACCATTGGTAGCATCGGGCTGCACATCGGGCTGAATATTTTCAGGATTGAAGTGTCCCATTTGTGCGATTTCACGATAAGAACGTTCCAGTGCTTCTTTACTGAATAGGTCGCCTGGTTTGGTTCTCAATTCGCGGCGTACTACGTTTTCGTATAGGCGGTCGTTACCATTGATGCGCACTTTGCTGATAGAGGCTTGTGGACCTTCCTGAATACGCATTTCTAGGTCGATAGAATCGCCGTCTATGTTAACTTCTACCGGATCGAGGTTGTAGAACACATATCCTCTGTTGTAGTAGTTGTTACCGATGGCATCTTCGTCACTGCTCAGACGTTCGCTCATCAATTTTTGGTTATATACATCTCCTTTTTTCATGCGGAGCTGTTCGTTTAGCCAGTCCGATGCATAGATGGTGTTGCCCACCCAAGTCACATTGCGTAGGTAGTATTTATCGCCTTCCTCTATTTTCATGTATACATCAACAGTGCGGTCGTCGAAGGAGGAAATACTATCCACTATGATTTGTGCATCGCGGTACCCCAGTTCGTTATATTTATCGATAATCAGCTGTTTGTCTTCTTCATATTTTTCTTCGATAAATTTCTTGGTACGGAAGATGTTGGCAAGCTTGTTCTTTTCGTTCGTTTTTTTCATGACGCGCTTCAACTTTTTATCGCTCAGCACCGTGTTCCCATCAATGGTAATCAGATGGACTTTCACTTTTTCTTTCTTGTCGATCATCACGTCAACGTCTACTTGGTCTTTGTTGTCGGCCAAGTCTCGTTCTACGATAGTTACTTCGGCATTTTTGAATCCTTTTTCATCAAAATGCTTCTTTATCAATATCTTGGCTCGGTCTATCAGGTTGGGGGTAATTTGGTTTCCTTTCACCAAACCCAGTTTGGCTTCCAGATCTTCGCGTTCGCTTTTCTTCACTCCATGGTAATGGATGTCGGCGATGCGCGGTCGTTGTGCCAAAATGATTTTCAGATAAATCTTGTTGCCAACAATTTTTTCGGCCAAGATTTGCACATCGGAGAACAATCCGTGGCGCCAGTAGCGTTTCACGGCTGTGGTAATGTCGTCTCCCGGTACTACAATTGTTTGTCCCACCGAGAGTCCTGACAGGCCGATCAATACATAGTCTTCATAGTTCTTTACGCCTTCTACCTTGATGCCTCCGATTTCATATTTTTTAGGTGTTCCGGAGTAAAGAATGACAGGACTGTTGTTTTCTTCTACGTTTGCTTCTTGGGCACTGATGTTTGCGGGATAACAAAGTAGACATGTAAGTGTTACTAGTATAAGCGAAATACGATATAGCATTTTATCTGATCTTTATATTTGTTCACTGGTTTTGCCGAAACGGCGTTCTCTTTTCTGATAATCATGGATGGCTTTGCAAAATTCTTCTTCATGGAAATCCGGCCAAAACGTGTTGCAAAAATAGAGTTCGGAATAAGCGCATTGCCATAATAGGTAGTTGCTGAGCCGAATTTCTCCTCCAGTGCGTATTAATAGATCCGGATCGGGCATATAACTGGTGTTCAGGTGGTCGTTAATCAATTGGTCGTTGATCTCGTCAACGGTTAATAGGTTGTTTCTGACATGAGTTGCTATTAGCTTCACCGCTTCGGTTATTTCCCATTTGGAGGAGTAGCTTAACGCCAGGGTTAGACACATGCCGGTGTTCTGTGAGGTATGTGTTATGCATTGTTCCAAACGTGCCAGCACTTCGGATGGCAGTTTTGCTGTGTCGCCGATAATACGGAAACTGATGTTGTTTTTCATAAATGTCTCCTCTTCGATGGAGTCCATTAGAAGGCTCATCAAAGCGGCGACTTCGTCTACGGGACGATTCCAGTTCTCAGTGGAGAAAGTATATAATGTCAAGTATCTGACTCCCAGTCGAGCCGCTTCTTCTGCTATGATGTGCACGGTTTCCGCACCAGTTTGATGGCCAAAACTGCGTGCCTGACCGCGCTGCTTGGCCCATCTTCCATTTCCATCCATGATGATGGCTATATGAGCGGGGATACGGCTTTTGTCTATTTGCTCTCTATATGACATGTCGCAATCTTTTTTTATATCACTCTCTTTAGGTTTTATTTTCGGGAATCAAATCCCAGTTTATTGACTCTTCCTCTCCATACCTGACCGCTACGACTCCATATAATCCATAAAAAGTCATTTTTGTCCACTACACAAGAATAATGACCCTCTGCCTGCTGATACAAATCGGTGAATTCGGGCGGAAAGAGGACATATTGGGAAACTGGCTTCCATGTGATACCTTGATCGATGGACTCATAGAAACAGCTGAAAGCAGGAATATCTTTGTCGAAACTTTTTCCCGGTCCGCCGAAAGCATAGAGGCGATCATTGTAATAAATCATAGCTATATGGTTCAGCTTGGGACAATAATACCGATCATTTTCGGCCGTAGGATAGTCACCCCAGCTGGCTTCTGTAGTCAGACGAGTCCATACGATAGAAGTGGTGTCGGTAGCGATTCCATTCTCGCCTGTCAGTATCATGCGGTCGATAGACGGGTTCGTTTCTAATGGATAGGTGGCGTATGACAAGTGACTTGTAGGGAAGGATGCCGGAATTTCTTCGCGAGTCTCCCAGACTACTCCGTTCACGCTTTCCATGAAATGGCGATTGGTGTCTATAGCATATAATTTGCGATTGTGTGCAGTGAAGACGCTGGCAGTTAGTTGTGCAAGTCCGGCGCCTGTGCTAACTCTGTCCCAGTCTGTACCGTTAGTAGAACAATATAGGTCGTTGTTGGCAAGTATGTATAGTTTGTCACCCCATGTCATGACCGAGGAATAATCGGCGTCAGGAATACCTGACAGGATTTGCAGGGAAGTCCATGTGCTTCCATCATTAATATGGGTAGTGGTGACGGCTGTTCCGTTCTTTTGTGGGGCAAATACATAAATGTAGTCGCCTAGTGTGACGGCTTTCTGCGCTTGAATGGAGCTATCGAAACTGTTTCCTCGGAAGTTCCATTGCAGAGAGTCGGGTACTTGTTTATGCACGTTGATTTGTGCCTTGTAAGTCGGCCCATACGCTCCACTCATGGCCATTACTTTAAACCGGATTGGATTCTCGAAATTCAGTGAGTCGGTGTCGCTCCATAGGGTGTCTTTATCTGCGGCAACAATGAAGATGCCGATTCCGTCCGCTTGAATGTTGGCTACTACTTTGCTGACATCGGTGCCTACAGGCAAGGAATCCACATTGTAGATGAATCTTGCGCTTTGATCGATGGCAAAAGGGTATTTACTGCCTTCAACGGTGAATGTCAGGGTGGTGTCCTTACCGTCTATTACTTGGGTATATTGGGTTTCAATATCGTTTATAGAAAAACCGGTAATGCTTGATTCTGAACTATATTCTATCTCAATTTCGTTGCTATCCAAGCAAGATGTAATTATAAAAGCTGCAGTGAGCAGGCCTGTAATGGCAGTTAAAAACTTTATTTTCATTTGCAAATGAGTCTATTGTTACAAGTCGCAAAAGTAGAAAGATTTTTTGCTAAACAGAAGTTTTGGAGCAAGTTTTATATTAATTTATAGATAAACTCACTTTTTTCTATAAAAAACCCGTTTTGCCTGTGAACCGTACTGCATGCCTTATTTTTCTTCCGAATAGGATTGTGTCCGATTCGAAATGAGAAGAGGAAATGAACGGTGCTTTTACTCCATCGCTTAGGTGTTGCGGTGTCTTTTCAATAAAGGCTTCGTCCCATAAGCCGGAGTCTATAAAAGATTGTGACAAGATGCTTCCTCCTTCTACCAGCAATGATTGTATCTTGTTTCGGTATAGCACTTCCATGATTTGTGGCAGGATGTCTGTGCTGAAATCCAATGGAATGTATTCGGCCGGGGTGTCCGGCAGATTGTCGGTCCTTCGGGTAAACACCAAGGTTCTGGCCTTTCCGTCAAAAAGTTGCAGGTTTTGCGATAGAGTCAGATCTTTGTCTATGACCAGCCGTATGGGACTTTCTCCATACCAGTCTCGGGTGGATAGGGAAGGATTGTCAAGCCACGCTGTGCGGCGGCCCACCAGTATGGCGTCGTTCAGGGCACGCTTGCGGTGTGCTAGCATGCTGGTCAGTGTGCTGGACAGCCGGACAGGTTTTCCGTCTGTGCGTTTCTTGTCGATGAATCCGTCGGCAGATTCTGCCCATTTCAGAGTGATATACGGACGTTTGAGCGTGTTGAATGTGATGAATCGCTTGATCAGACAGCGGCATTCTTCTTCCAATACCCCTACGGTGACTTCAATGCCTGCCTTGCGCAGTTTCTCGATTCCCCTGCCAGCTACCATGGAGAAGGGGTCTATGCAGCCAATTACAACTCTGGGTATCCCTTTTTCGATGATCAAATCGGCACAAGGAGGCGTCTTGCCATAATGTGAGCATGGTTCCAGGCTTACGTAAATGGTCGATTCTTTCAGTATATTTGGGTCTTTAACGGAGCGAATGGCGTTCACTTCGGCGTGTGCCTCTCCATAACGGATATGGTATCCTTCTCCGATTATGGTGTCATGGTGTACGATGACGGCACCTACCATTGGATTGGGGGCCGTGTTGCTGATTCCGTAGCGTGCCAGTTGGAGGCAACGTGAAATATATTTTTCGTTTTTTGTCATAATGGTTTGGTTTAAATTCTTACTTTTGCATTCAATTAAGTGACTATATGAATCCTGTTGTATCATACATAAAGCAAACATTATGCGGGTATTATCCCGATTCGGAACTTTTGCCTATGGCCAAACTGCTACTTACGCAGGTATTTGGCATGTCTGTTGTCGAATTGTATGCAGGCAAAGATACTGTTTTTTCGGAGAATGAGCGGAATTTGTTGGACAATATTCTACTTCGGCTACAAAAACAGGAGCCTATACAATATATAATAGGTAAGGAAGAGTTTGCTGCCCTTACATTCGAAGTAAACAAACATGTGTTGATTCCGCGTCCTGAAACGGTTGAACTGGTGGAATGGATCGTGGAAGACTACGGACGGAAACTGCCGAAGATACTGGACGTGGGTACGGGTAGCGGTTGCATTGCCGTTTCTTTGGCGAAGAAGATAGCAGGGGCGGAGATCGTTTCGTGGGATATCTCGCAAGAGGCATTGCAGGTAGCTGAGCGTAACTGCCGGAAAAACGGAGTGCATGTTGGCTTGGAATGCAGGGATGTGTTGCATGCCTCTCCTGACGGAAGGTTGTTTGATGTAATTGTAAGCAACCCTCCTTATATCCCGGAAAAGGAGAAAGAAGGCATGGATGCGAATGTGTTGGAATGGGAACCGGGACTGGCCTTGTTCGTACCGGATGACGATCCCTTGTTGTTTTATCGGAAGATAGCCGAATTGGGGCGCGATATGCTGTCGGACGAAGGAAGACTTTATTTTGAAATCAACAGGAAGTATGGTCGGCAGACAGTGGAAATGCTGGCTGCTTTGGGATATAAAGGAGTGGAATTGCGAAAAGACCTTTTCCAGAATGACAGAATGGTAAAAGCAGAAAGATAGGATGGAATGGAATGAGTGTGACCTGAAATACAGATATAAAGCAGAGGCTTATTGTTCTGCTGTAGAGCGTTGTGTGGCAGACGTGGAAGCCAAGTTGCTACAGTGGGGAGTTGCTCCGGATGTAGCGGAAAATATAATCGGATACTTGCAGGACGAAAAATTTGTGGACCAAAAGCGTTTTTGCTCGGCCTTTGTTCGCGATAAATACCGCTTTAACCAGTGGGGAAGAGTGAAGATCGGCCAGGCCCTGCGACTGAAGAAGATTCCTGCAGAGCTGATTGCGGTCGGCATGGAGGAAATAGACGAACAAGAGTATATGGCGATTCTGGCAGGCTTGATCGGGAAGAAAAAGAAAAGCGTGAAAGCTCGGTCCGAATACGAACGGAATAGCAAACTGATTCGTTATGCTGTGGGTAGAGGATTCGAGATGGAAGCTGTGTGTCGTTGTCTGAGGCAAAATGGGGTAGAGGATGTCTGTCTGGATTGATCTGTGGCATTTGTTTTTTCCAAAAGAGTGTCTCCTTTGCGGCGGTCGGCTCCCCAAAGGAGTGCGAGGGCTATGCTCGGAATGTCTGGCAGGACTTCCGCGTACTTTGTTGCACCAGCAAAAGGACAATTTGGTGGAACGCAACTTTTTTGGGAAGTTTCCGGTGGAACGTGCTACTTCATTTCTTTATTATGCCAAAGGAGGTGATGTCAGTCGGTTGCTGTACGAACTGAAGTATTATGGGAATCAGGAAATAGGTCGGGGGATGGGCCGGATAATGGCTGCCGAGTTGATGGATTCTCACTTTTTTGACGGGATAGACTTGATTGTCCCTGTCCCTTTGCATAAGAGGAAGGAGCGTCGCAGAGGATACAACCAGAGTCGGTGTCTGGCAGAGGGAATTTCTGCTGTGACAGGCATCCCGCTTCGTGCTGATGTAGTGATAAGGAGCCGGTTTACGGATACGCAAACGCGCAAAGGGGCTTACGAGCGTTGGGAAAATGTCCGTGAGTTGTTTGTCTGCGTGTCTTCGGAAGTTCTGAATGGAAAGCATATATTGCTGGTGGACGATGTGTTGACAACTGGAGCCACCATCGTATCGTGTGCGGATGCCTTTGGCGGCATTCCCGGATTGCATATCAGTGTGCTTACTTTGGCTTTGGCAGGAAATTCCTGAGAGCGGTAACTTGTTTTTTCTGAAAAATACCTTGTTCGATTTTTCTTTATTTCGATGTATTTCTATATTTTTGCACAACATTTAAGATATAGTTGAGTTATGAAGACTTTAGAAAAATTATTTGCCGAGAAATTACTGAAGATTAAGGCTATTAAATTGCAGCCGGCCAATCCTTTTACTTGGGCATCCGGATGGAAGTCGCCTTTTTATTGTGACAACCGTAAAACTCTTTCGTATCCTTCTCTTCGTAATTTTGTGAAACTTGAGATTAGCCGCATTATTCTGGAGAAATTCGGACAGGTTGATGCTATTGCCGGTGTGGCCACAGGTGCTATTCCTCAAGGGGCTTTGGTGGCTGAGGAATTGAATTTGCCGTTTGTGTATGTTCGTTCCACTCCGAAAGACCATGGCTTGGAAAACCTTATTGAAGGTGAACTCCGTCCGGGTATGAAAGTCGTAGTGATCGAGGACTTGATTTCGACCGGTGGCAGCAGTTTGAAGGCTGTTGAAGCTATCCGTCGCGACGGATGTGAGGTGATTGGTATGGTAGCGGCATTTACTTACGGATTTCCTGTGGCGGTTGAGGCATTCAAGGAGGCGAAAGTGAGTTTGGTTACTCTGACTAATTACGAGGCAGTATTGGATGTCGCTTTGAAAACTGGATATATTAATGAAGAAGATGTCCCTGTTCTGAACAATTGGAGAAAGGATCCGGCTCATTGGGAAGCAGGCAAATAAATTGTAAGGTAAGAGATAAATATTAAGTTGAAGAACTGTTCGGGGATTGCCGCAAATTTCCGGATTGTTCTTCTTTTTGTTTTTATAGAGCAAACAATTATGGCACAATTTGAAAGTGGTGTGAAATATGTTCCTTATAGTCAGGAACGGGTATTTAATAAATTGTCGGACTTGAGTAACTTGGAGTCCGTGCGTGAGAAATTGGCAGATAAGGTACAGGGTATGGAGTTTGACAGGGACTCTCTGAGTTTCACTGTGCAAGGAATAAACATTACGCTGTGCATCATAGAGCGCGAACCTTATAAGTGCATCAAGTTTGAGAGCGGAAAGTCGCCGCTTCCCATGAATTTGTGGATTCAGATTCTGCCGGTCGAGGCCGAACAAGCCAAACTGAAAGTGACTCTCCGCGCAGAAGTGAACATGTTTATGAAGACGATGGTTTCTAAACCTTTGCAGGAGGGAGTAGACAAGTTGGCCGAGATGTTATCAATGATTTCTTATTAATAAATAAAAGAAAGAAGAATATGGCACAAAAGCTTTGGGAAAAAAATGTCAGGGTGGATGAGGATATCGATCGTTTCACTGTGGGGCGTGACCGCGAAATGGATCTTTATCTGGCCAAATACGATGTGTTGGGCTCGATGGCCCACATCACCATGCTGGAAAGTATTGGTTTGTTGACGGTCACAGAATTGCAAATCTTGCTGGCTGAACTGAGGAATATTTATGCTTCTGCCGAAAAGGGCGAGTTTGTCATAGAAGACGGAATAGAGGATGTGCATTCGCAGGTGGAGCTGATGCTTACCCGCAAACTGGGAGATGTAGGAAAGAAAATCCATAGCGGACGGTCGCGCAACGACCAGGTGCTGGTGGATTTGAAACTATTTACGCGTGCCGAACTGAAGGAAGTGGCCGATGCCGTAGAGCATCTTTTCGGGATATTGATTTCTCAGAGCAATGCTTACAAGGATGTACTGATGCCTGGATATACTCATTTGCAGATTGCAATGCCTTCGTCTTTCGGGTTATGGTTCGGGGCGTATGCCGAAAGTCTGGTGGACGATATGATGTTTCTACAGGCAGCGTTCAGGCTGTGTAACCGTAACCCGTTGGGGTCTGCGGCGGGATATGGCTCGTCTTTCCCGCTCAACCGCGAGATGACGACCCGTCTGCTAGGTTTCGATTCGATGAATTACAATGTGGTATATGCGCAGATGGGGCGTGGCAAAATGGAACGTAATGTGGCTTTCGCTTTGGCTTCTATCGCCGGAACGGTTTCGAAAATGGCCTTCGATGCCTGTATGTTCAGCAGCCAGAATTTCGGCTTTGTGAAATTGCCGGACGAGTGTACCACCGGTTCCAGCATCATGCCCCACAAGAAGAACCCTGATGTGTTCGAGTTGACACGGGCGAAATGCAATAAGCTGCAGACACTTCCCCAACAGATTATGATGATTATGAACAATTTGCCTTCCGGATATTTTCGTGATTTGCAGATTATCAAGGAAGTTTTTCTGCCTGCTTTCCGCGAATTGAAGGACTGCTTGCAGATGGCGGCATATATTATGGACAAGATTAAGATCAACGAACACATATTGGATGACGATCGCTATCTTTATATATTCAGTGTGGAGGAGGTGAATCGCCTGGCTTCTGAAGGAATGCCGTTTCGTGATGCCTATAAAAAGGTAGGTCTGGACATAGAAGCCGGCCGGTTTACTCACGACAAGAAGGTGTGTCACACTCACGAGGGTAGCATCGGCAATTTGTGTAACGACCGGATTGAGGCTCTGATGCAGCAAGTGATAGACGGATTCAATTTCGATGTCATGCAGCAGGCGGAACAGTCTCTTTTGGGTAGATGAGAAAGCCTTTTAAATCAGTATCACATGGCATACCAACCTTCGACCGATCGCTATGACAGGATGCAGTATAAATACTGCGGGAATAGCGGATTGCTCTTGCCTCGTATCTCATTAGGGTTGTGGCATAATTTTGGGAGTGTAGACGATTTTGGAGTTGCTACCGATATGGTCAAATATGCTTTTGACCAGGGGATTACCCATTTTGATTTGGCCAACAATTACGGCCCGGCTCCGGGAAGTGCCGAAATTAATTTTGGTAAAATCCTGAAGGAGAATTTTCAGGGCTATCGTGACGAATTGCTGATTTCTTCCAAGGCAGGTCATGAGATGTGGAGTGGTCCCTATGGTGGCAACAGCTCACGCAAGAATCTGATGGCCAGTATTGATCAGAGCCTACACCGCACGGGATTGGATTATTTCGACATTTTTTACAGCCATCGTTACGATGGGGTAACTCCCGTAGAAGAGACGATGCAGGCTTTGATTGATATAGTGAGGCAGGGAAAAGCATTGTATATCGGCATTTCCAAGTATCCTTCGCCAAAAGCTGAGGTGGCTTATGAAATGCTGCATGATGCCGGCGTACCCTGTCTGATCAGCCAGTATCGTTATAGTATGTTCGATCGTGCTGTGGAGGCGGAAATTCTACCTTTGGCGGCCAGATACGGATCCGGTTTCATTGCTTTTTCACCTTTGGCCCAAGGTTTGCTGACCGACAGGTATTTGCATGGCATACCGGAACATTCTCGCGCGGCTCGTGCGACAGGTTTTTTAAAAATTGATCAGGTGACGGAAGAAAAGGTGGAGAAAGCCCGACTGTTGAACGAATTGGCGGCTCGTCGTGGGCAAACTTTGGCCGAGATGGCCTTGGCGTGGGTGCTGAAAGACGAGCGGATCACTTCGGTTATTGTGGGGGCCAGTTCGCAAAAGCAATTGGCAAACAACCTTCGTGCATTAGATAATCTGGCATTTGCGAATGAAGAATTGGTCGAAATAGAAAGAATTTTGCGATTGTAAGTAAAAAAACGGGTGCAAAGTTTGGTTTGTATTATGGAAAGTCCTATCTTTGCACTCGTTAAAACAAAAACGCGGAAATAGCTCAGTTGGTAGAGCATAACCTTGCCAAGGTTAGGGTCGCGAGTTCGAGTCTCGTTTTCCGCTCTCTCTCGTCGAGGATGCTCGAATGGTGGAATCGGTAGACACGAGGGACTTAAAATCCCTTGGCCATTGCGGCTGTGCGGGTTCAAGTCCCGCTTCGAGTACGATATAAAATTGCAGATACCTATTTTTTTAGGTATTTGCATTTTTTTGTTTATATACTTGGCATGAGTATAACGGGTCAGCGGATATTTCGGCTCACCCGATAATCATTGGGGGTAACTATTTGTAGTTTTCTTTAAAGTGATT
>CAMWGU010000036.1 GCA_947173895.1 uncultured Bacteroides sp.
GTCTAGTCTCTTGCTAAAGAGACATTCATTACGCTACCTTTACGGGCGCACAGTAGGCGTTCATTTTCTGGTTGCTCAATACTGGCAAAAGCACATTTTTGGCAATACAATCAGGTTGGTGCGAATACTTGTCTATCAATTTACGGGTGGGTGATATGACTGGAATATTACACATCTGCTTTGTTTTTTGGCGGGCTTTACGAATCCACAAGTTACCGTCATTGTCCCTTACAAGATGTTCCTTGCTGAGCTGATGCACGTCTGCAAAAGCCAGACCTGTGTAGCAGCAAAAGGCAAACACGTCCCGAACCTGCTCCAGCCGTTTTATCTCAAAATCCTTTTCCATCAGCCTGTCCAGTTCTTCTTGGGATAAAAACTCCACATTGACTTCATCCATCTTGAAATGGATGCCATAAAACGGGTCTTTTTCTATCCATCCGTTGGCAAATGCGATGCGTATGACTTTTTTCAGGTTCTTCAAGTGTTTCAATGCGGAATTGTTCTGGCATCCGATGGACGTTTTCAGCCAATACTCGAAATCGCGAACAAACTGCCCGTCCAGTTCATTCAGGAACAGATCATCCTTGTGATATCCAAAACGGATAAACTCCCTCAACCTGTTTATGGAAGTCTCAAATTTTGTCACGGTTGATTCCGTATACTCCTTACCGATTAAAGCCCGACATTTCTCGTTATGGTCTGTATAGATTTCCAAAAGCGTATGCTGCACCTTATCCCGACCGTAATATCTGTCACGGATGGCATCTGCCGTAACCATTTTTGCATCCACTTCAAGTTCCCTGTGTATCTGCAACACTTTGGCACGAACAGAACTTATATAATGATTAAGTTCCTGCGAATTGCGGTCTTTTCCTTTGGAACATTCTTTTGACTGGTTCCAAAGTTCTACAGGTACGCTGCGCTTAATCATAATTTCCGCTTTCCGCTTGTCAACGGTAATGCGCATACATACGGGAGCCTCCCCGTTTTTCAGCAGTTTCTGCCGCTTGATGTAAAACAACACACTCAGTGTACTACGTCTCTTTTCAATTCCCATACTTTTTGCATTTTTAGTGGTACAAAGTTAAATTCTATTGTTCCAAATCAGGCTATGCAAAATACTGAGAATCAGCGAAAACGAATCCAAATCGTTGGACTTTCCAATCCTTTAAAAAGTCCAACGGATAAGCCAGTGCCAACTGCGCCATTCTGCGGCTTTTTATCAGGAATCTTAGAAAATAAAAAAGTCCCAAAGCATTGAACTTCAGGACTTTTCTTGATTTTGCTTCTTAAGAGTGCGGTGCGTACGGGACTCGAACCCGTGACCCCATGCGTGACAGGCATGTATTCTAACCAACTGAACTAACGCACCTCAAACCTTTAAGTTTGTTTTTTGGCTACAGTGAATCACGCTTGATTCTGGATGCAAAGGTACGCATTATTTTCATATCTGCAAGCTTTTTCGATAAAAACTTCGCAAAAATATTCTTCTCCCTTCCTGTCCGCCTCTTCAGCAGAATTACAATATTGCTATTATCTTACTATTTTTATAAACTTTTGGTCGATTATTGCCGCTTATTGGCAATAATTCGCTATTTTTGCACACCTAATGAATAAAAACCGGATATATGTTCACACTGTCCGGAAAGACATTAGAATAAAAAAAAGAAAGCTATTAAAACACAACTGTTATCTTTTGAAGCGGATGAAAATTGCTGTCATAAAATATAATGCAGGAAATATCTATTCAGTAGACCACGCATTGAGACGTCTTGGAATAGAGGCAAGCATCACTTCTGACAAAGAAGAATTAATGAGTGCCGACAAAGTGATCTTCCCCGGTGTAGGAGAAGCGGGAAGCACAATGAACTTCCTCCGGAAACACCAACTGGACAAAGTCATAAAAGATTTGAAACAACCCGTATTAGGCATCTGCCTGGGGATGCAACTAATGTGCCGGTTCTCCGAAGAAGGAAATGCCCACTGTATGGGGATATTCGACACAGATGTAAAGATGCTGCGCCCTACGCGACACGAGGACAAAGTGCCCCACATGGGATGGAACACGCTGACCCATGTACGAAGTTCCCTGTTCAAAGGATTCACCAAAGATGAATTTGTATACTTCGTACATAGTTTCTACGTACCCTTGAACGAATTTACAGCAGCACAAACAGACTATATCCTGCCTTATAGTTCGGCCCTGCACAAGGACAATTTTTATGCCACCCAATTTCATCCCGAAAAGAGCGGAACGGCAGGTGAGAGAATTTTGAAAAACTTTTTAGAATTGTAAACCGTTACATTACGTACTAAAACATAAGACGATACAGATATGATAGAGTTAATTCCCGCCATCGACATTATAAACGGCAAATGCGTCCGTCTTTCGCAAGGAGACTACAGCACCCAAAAGATATATAACGAAAACCCGGTAGAAGCGGCCCTGCAATTTGAAGCCCACGGAATCCGCCGCCTGCATGTTGTCGATCTGGACGGAGCGGCCTCACACCATGTTGTCAACTATCGTGTGCTGGAACAAATAGCCAACCGCACATCATTGGTCATTGACTTCGGAGGAGGCATCAAAACGGACGAGGACCTGAGCATCGCTTTCGACAATGGAGCACAAATGGTCACCTTAGGCAGCATAGCCGTAAAGAACCCTGAACTCTTCAAAAAATGGCTGAAGCAATATGGAAACGAAAAAATCATTTTGGGAGCCGATGTCAAAAGAAACCGGATCTCCGTCAACGGATGGAAAGAAGAAAGCCAACAGGAACTCATGCCCTTCCTAAACGATTATACCCAAGAAGGAGTTTTCAAAGTGCTATGCACGGACATCAGCCGCGACGGAATGTTGCAAGGCCCTTCCATCGAATTATACCAACACATATTGAAAGAATTTCCAACCATGTACCTGATCGCCAGCGGAGGTGTCAGTTGCATACAAGACATAATCGACCTGGAAACGGCCCAAATTCCGGCAGTCGTTTTCGGCAAAGCTTTGTACGAAGGAAGAATCACACTGAAGGAATTAAACCGTTTCATGTAAGAACAAAATCATGTTAGCCAAAAGAATCATCCCCTGCCTGGACATAAAAGACGGGCAGACCGTAAAAGGAACCAATTTTGTAAACCTGCGCCAAGCCGGAGACCCCGTCGAGTTAGGACGTGCCTACAGCGAACAAGGAGCAGACGAACTGGTCTACCTCGACATTACTGCCAGCCACGAAGGACGAAAGACATTCACCGACTTGGTAAAAAGAATTGCGGCCCATATCAACATCCCCTTCACCGTAGGAGGAGGAATCAACGAACTAAGCGATGTGGACCGGCTGCTCAATGCCGGAGCCGACAAAGTGTCCATCAACTCATCGGCCATCCGCAACCCGAACCTGGTGGACGAGATTGCCAAACATTTCGGCTCACAAGTTTGCGTAGTCGCCATCGATGCCAAACAGACTGGAGACGATTGGAAATGCTATCTGCACGGCGGACGGATTGAAACAGACAAGAACCTGTTTGAATGGGCCAAAGAAGTGAACAACCGCGGCGCAGGAGAAATTCTGTTCACCAGCATGGACCATGACGGAGTGAAAAACGGATATGCCAACCAAGCACTTTCCATCTTGGCCGAGCGACTGACAATACCCGTCATCGCATCCGGAGGAGCCGGACGTATGGAGCATTTCCGCGATGCATTCATAACAGGAAAAGCCGACGCCGCACTGGCCGCCAGCGTTTTTCATTTCGGAGAAATAAAAATTCCCGAATTAAAACACTATCTTTGCAAGCAAGGAATAAACGTAAGACTATAACCGGCTCAAGTTTCCGCCCAAACTTCGGCCCCGCCGCCATACAGAACACGACGGACGACAAGCAAGCAACCTGTCGCCTCCCTTTGCTGAATGGCAATACCCGCAAGGTTTTTACAATAATAACAACAGAATTATAAAAATGACATAACAATGGATTTGGATTTCGAAAAAATGAACGGGCTGATTCCCGCCATCATACAAGACCACAGAACCAACAAAGTGCTGATGCTAGGGTTTATGAACCAAGAAGCATATCAAAAATCAATCGAAACAGGAAAAGTAACCTTCTTCAGCCGCACCAAAAAACGCCTGTGGACCAAAGGCGAGGAAAGCGGCAATTATCTGAGCATCGTATCAGTGAAAGCAGACTGCGACAAAGACACGCTGCTGATAAAAGCAATCCCCACCGGCCCCGTATGCCACACCGGAACCGACACATGCTGGGGAGAAGAGAACAAAGAAGACATCATGTTCCTGAAAGAATTGCAGGATTTTATCGACAAACGCCATGAAGAAATGCCCCAAGGCTCGTACACCACCAGCCTGTTCGAATCCGGCATCAACAAAATGGCACAAAAAGTAGGCGAAGAAGCAGTAGAAACCGTTATCGAAGCATGCAACGGAACAGACGAACGCCTTATCTATGAAGGAGCCGACCTTATATATCACATGATTGTGCTACTCACCTCGAAGGGATACCGCATCGAAGATCTGGCCCGCGAACTGAAAGAACGTCATAACATCACATGGAAAAAACACTAAACAATGGACGGACCTCTCATTCGATATAAAGACGTATATATCAGCCAACAAGAGTTGAGAATCTTGGAAGAAGTCAATTTGGAAGTGAACAAGGGAGAATTCGTATACCTCATCGGGAAAGTAGGATCCGGAAAAACTTCGCTGCTAAAGACCATTTATGGCGAACTGGACATCCAGTCGGGAGAAGCCGAAGTGCTGGGCTATAACATGACAAACCTCAAGCGGAAACACATCCCCGAATTGCGCCGTTGCCTGGGCATCGTCTTTCAAGACTTCCAACTATTGACAGACCGCACAGTAGAAGCCAACCTGAATTTCGTACTTCGAGCCACCGGATGGACCAATACAGTAGCCATCAAGGCACGCATCGAAGAAGTGCTGGACCAAGTAGGAATGACCGGAAAAGGATACAAAATGCCCAATGAGTTATCGGGAGGCGAACAACAGCGCATCGTGATAGCACGCGCCATCCTGAACCGACCGGACATCATCCTGGCCGACGAACCCACAGGCAATCTGGATACAGAAACAGGGCGCAAGATTGTGGAGCTGCTAAAATCTATCTGTGCCACAGGATCGGCCATCATAATGACCACCCATAACCTGAACCTTCTGGCAGAGTATCCGGGAATTGTATACCGCTTTGACAACCATCACATCAAAGAAGTAACCCACGAATACAGCCGGATGAAAAAAAGAGAGGAGAAAACAGAAGAAGAGAAAAAAACGACATTCATGACCCAAGAAACAGCAGAATAAATGGAAATATGATAAATAACATCCCTAATATGCTGATTTTTTGCAGTCTTATTTGTATATTTGCGCACTAATTATCAATATAAAAACAATTAAAATACGAAACGAAAAATGAAAGTTTTAAAGTTTGGAGGTACTTCGGTAGGTTCTGCACAAAGAATGAAAGAAGTAGCCAAATTAATTACCGACGGCGAACAGAAAATAGTTGTGCTTTCAGCCATGTCTGGAACTACAAACACGTTGGTTGAAATTTCGGATTATCTGTACAAGAAAAATCCCGAAGGTGCGAATGAAATCATCAACAGGCTGGAAGCCAAATACAAACAGCACGTTAATGAACTTTATTCTACTGACGAGTATAAACAGAAAACACTGGAATTCATAAAAGCACAGTTCAATTATATTCGTTCGTATACAAAAGATATCTTCACTCTGTTTGAAGAAAAGGTCATTCTGGCACAAGGCGAGTTGATTTCCACCAACATGGTCACCAACTACCTGCAAGAACAAGGTGTCAAAGCCATCCTGCTTCCAGCACTGGAATTCATGCGTACAGACAAAAATTCCGAACCAGATCCGGTATACATCAAAGAAAAACTGGCTGTACAACTGGAAATGCATCCGGAGGCCGAGATTTACATCACACAAGGATTTATCTGCCGCAACGCATACGGGGAAATAGACAACCTGCAACGGGGAGGAAGCGACTATACAGCTTCACTGATTGGTGCAGCCGTAAATGCCTCGGAAATTCAGATCTGGACAGATATTGACGGCATGCATGACAATGACCCGCGCATTGTCGACCATACTTCTCCCGTGCGCCATCTGCACTTTGAAGAAGCAGCCGAACTTGCCTACTTTGGCGCAAAAATCCTGCACCCCACCTGTGTGCAACCTGCCAAATATGCCAATATCCCTGTCCGACTGCTCAACACCATGGAACCGACCGCCCCAGGCACACTGATTTCCAACGACACAGAAAAAGGCAAAATAAAAGCCGTTGCCGCCAAAGACAGTATCACAGCCATCAAGATCAAATCGAGCCGTATGCTATTGGCCCACGGCTTCCTGCGTAAAGTATTCGAAATCTTTGAAAGTTATCAGACTTCCATTGACATGATTTGTACTTCGGAGGTCGGAGTATCCGTTTCTATAGACAACACCAAGCACCTAAACGAAATCTTGGACGACTTGAAAAAATATGGAACAGTCACTGTAGACCATGACATGTGCATCATCTGCGTAGTGGGCGACTTGGAGTGGGAAAACGTAGGATTCGAAGCCAAAGCATTGGATGCCATGCGTGACATACCCGTACGTATGATTTCATTTGGCGGAAGCAATTACAACATCTCCTTCCTTATCCGCAAAGAAGACAAGAAGAGAGCATTGCAATCACTAAGCGACCATTTATTCAATAATAAATAATTCCTATCTTATAAGGGCGGATTACATCCGGCCGGACACACTCCAGCAAGTGTCTCCAGGCGGGCGTACTTCGCCCTTATCCCAAAAACAAAATACAATATGAAAGGAACATTCCCCGTAACAAAGTTCAGGAAGTTGGAAACTCCCTTTTACTATTACGATGTCAATGTACTGCGAGAAACCTTGTCTTGCATCAACAAGGAAGCAGGCAAATACAACAACTTTTGTGTGCATTATGCCATAAAGGCCAATGCAAACCACAAAATACTGACCATTATCCGCGAAAGCGGCTTGGGGGCAGACTGTGTAAGCGGCGGAGAAATCCGTGCAGCAATCAAGGCCGGATTTCCGGCCAACAAAATAGTCTATGCCGGTGTCGGCAAGACGGATCGGGAGATTAATCTGGGACTGGATTATGACATATTTTGCTTCAATGTAGAGTCCGTACCCGAATTGGAAATCATAAACGAACTGGCCGCCGCCAAAGGCAAGACAGCCCGCGTTGCGTTCCGCATCAATCCGAATGTCGGCGCACATACCCACGCAAACATCACTACCGGACTGGCAGAAAACAAATTCGGCATCAGCATGGAAGACATGGACAAAGTCATCGACATGGCCGAAACATTGGCCCACGTCAAGTTTGTAGGCCTGCACTTCCACATCGGGTCACAAATCCTGGATATGGGAGACTTTGTAGCTTTATGTAACCGAATCAACGAATTACAAGAAAAACTATATGCCCGCCAAATCATTGTAGAACACATCAACGTAGGAGGAGGACTAGGCATTGACTACACCCATCCCAACCGTCAGGCTATCCCGAACTTTGCAGAATACTTCGCCACTTACCACAAACACCTGAAACTACGCCCTCAGCAGACCTTGCATTTTGAATTGGGACGTGCCGTGGTGGGACAATGCGGCAGCCTGATCAGCAAAGTGATCTACATCAAACAAGGAACCAACAAACAGTTCGCCATTCTTGATGCCGGCATGACAGATCTGATACGCCCCGCACTGTACCAGGCTTATCACAAAATAGAGAACATCACCTCGGAAGAACCCATCGAAACTTACGATGTGGTAGGCCCTATCTGCGAGTCATCCGATGTGTTCGGCAAAGCCATTGACCTGAACAAGGCACATCGCGGCGACCTCTTTGCACTCCGTTCGGCCGGAGCATACGGCGAAATCATGGCATCGGCATACAACTGCCGTGCATTACCCGAAGGATATACTTCGGAAGAGCTGGCATAAACCAACAGAAAAAGAAACACTCAAGCCCCCATGATATGTGCCCTACGCATCATGGGAACAAAAAAAAGAATCATATCCTCCTTAAACGGACTCCGATATGATTCTTTTCTTCTTTTCAAGAAATACACCCCGCATCAATTATCGCCGCCTGACTCGTCTTTACACACGGCAGAAGGATCCTCCTTGCCATACTTGCTCGGGCTTACCTTGAAATGCTTCTTAAACACTTCACGGAAATATTTGCCATCGCAGAATCCAGTCATCTCGGCCACTTCAGACACAGACTTTTCGCCTTCCTTCAACAGCTGGGCCGCACGGTTCAAGCGAATCAGGCGGACGTAGTCTGCCGGAGCCTGTCCGGTCAGCGCCTTCAATTTGTTATAGAAACTGGAACGGCTCATATTCTGCAACGAACACAGCATATCGACCGTAAAGTCTGAGTTGTCCATATTATCTTCCACATGTTTACGCACGGAGGATATAAACTTCCAGTCAAGATCATTCGAAGTATTTACAGGAGGTTCTTCCGTTGCTTCTTCACTTATGGTCAATGAGCCATATTTCTCGCGCAACAAGATTCTGTTTGCCAATAGGTTGGCAATTCTTGCTTTCAGTATCTTCACATTAAACGGCTTGGTAACGTAATCGTCCGCCCCTACTTGCAAGCCCTCCAAAATGTTTTGCTCATCACCCAGAGCCGTAAGCAGTAATACCGGGATATGAGACGTTTCCATATCCCCCTTTATCGCCATACACAACTCGTCTCCTCCCATTTCGGGCATCATGATATCCGACAAGACCAATTCCGGCCAAAACTCCTTCACCACGGGCTGCGCTTCTTTTCCATTGCAACAAGCTCGTATGTGATACATATCTGCAAGAGAATCCATCAGATAATTGCGCAATTCGTCATTATCTTCAACCACCAAGATGCGCGGCCTATTTCCATCGTTCAATGTCGCAGACACTTCTTCCGAACGGACCAAGCCTTCCACCTCTTCTGTCTGATTTTTCCCCATTTCCAGACTAGGTGCCACCTCGGTAAATTTATGGAAACATTCCTTGCTCTTGGGGAAAACAATCCGAATCGTCGTGCCGTGTTGTTCCACACTCCTCACCTCTATCTTTCCGCCATGCAGGCGTATGAGTTTTCGTGTCAGCATAAGCCCGATGCCACTACCCGTTATTTTCGAATTGATGGCATTTACTCCGCGGAAGTGCATTTTAAACAATTTATTCTGCTCTTTCGATGCTATTCCGATGCCGGTATCTTGCACTTCCAACGTCCACGAGTCCTTCGTGTCCCGTACCGAAACCGACACAGCCCCATACTCTGGCGTATATTTCATGGCATTCGAAATCAGATTCTTCCAGATAGAGTCCATCTTTTCTTTATCAAACCACACTCTCAATCCCTCTTCCACATTGCAGTCGCAAGTGAATTCCAAATGCTTGAAAGCCGCATACGACCGGAATATATCACAAATGTCCTGCAAATATACATCTAAATCATATTGGGCTATAAACAACTCAGAAGAATAAACATCTGTCCGCTCAAAATTGATCAGGTTAGTGGTAAGCCGCAAGAGCACATCCACATTTCTTAGTGCTATCCTCATCCGTTTCTTGCCCCTGTCACTGAATGTTTCCTTCTCACACAACTCCTCCAAAGGAGCCTTGATCAATGTCAGCGGAGTGCGGATATCGTGAGCCGTATTGATAAAGAATCGTGTCTTTTCATCCGATATCTTTTTCTGTTTCTTCAAATTCATAACACGGAAGACCACAATGAATATAGCCAACACAAAAATCACATAGCCCAGTATCGCCCAAAAGCTGAGCCACAACGGACGAGCGATGACGATCGTCAATTCACGTTCCTCAAACACCTGCTGCTGCTCTTCCTTGGATACCGCACGAATATGAAGTATGTATTTACCGGGGCTCAAGTTAGTAAAGCGAATGAGATTGGCAGTACTGGGCCGGTTCCATTCGTTATAAAATCCTTCCAGTTTCCATGAAAACAACACATTAGACGGGTAATCATAATTTATGGAAGACAAGTTCAAAGAAAAAGTATTCTGATCGTAATTCAAATTCAGCATCTCCGTCTCGTTTATATCCTTCACCAAAGGAGAGTCCTCATCTCCCGGATAAACCGGTTGATAGGAAATCTGGAAATCGCTCAGTATCATCTTATTGTAGATATATGTAGGGAATTTCAGCTTTTCCGGAAATTCCACTGCCCCGTTGGTGCTTCCCAAGACAAAACCTCCGTTTTTGCACAACGTCCCCGACGACGGATTGAAACAGGCCGACAGAAGCCCCTGCTCTCTGGTCCGATTGTGAAATGTCTTATCATCGACCTGAAAGCTGGTGATACCGTCTTCCGTGCTCATAATGATACTTCCGTCCACCTCAGGCAAAATAGCGTAGATATTGTTGGAAACCAATGCACAATTCTCCGTATAATAATGTGCGAAGCTCTTACTCTGGTCGCTATAAACCAATAGCCCCGAGCCGTTTGTACCTATATATAGCGCGCCGTCTTCCGACTGATACAAGGCATTGACGTAGTTGGACTCCACCGGCAAAGCGATATACTGATAATGCCCGGTATGCCTATTCAGCAAATAAAGTCCGGTAGCCGTACCGATCCACATAAAATCACGATCCTTCTCTGCTATTGCAGTGATCGAGTTCACTCCCAGATACAGACGAACACTTTTCTCTTTCAGGTCAAAACACTTCAAGTTATAAAATCCTCCCGACCAGATGTAGCCTTGCGAATCTTTTATCATGCCCCGGATATACTTATCCGGCCGCATATTGGCAGGAGTAAGCAAATAAGGAGAAAAATATTCCACAGACAAATTCTGCTTGTTTATCTTATAAATGCCCGATGTATATCCTCCCGCCCATATCACTCCGGGAGATACCTCGCACAATGTCACAAAAATATGGTTCTTGTCCTTGAGGTGACGGTCGACCGAGCTTAAGAAGGAATGCCACTTTTTGGTCTTCCTATTATACAGACTGATGCCGTTGCTGGTTCCAAACCACAAATCACCCTCACAGTCCTCAATGACAGCATGCACCTGGTCATTGACCAGAGACTGGTGGTTTCCGATAGAATGCTTTATCCAGTCGTAATTCTTATACCGGTTATCTACCACCGTAATTCCCTCGAAATAGTTTGCCAGCCAGATGCGTTTTTCCTCGTCCACATAAATATCATTGATATTGTTTCCATTCATGCCGTTGTTGCTTTCATAATCCGCAATGATGTATGGCTGTGTGACACATGTGTTGACATCCAATTTATGTATTCCCATCCCCTCGGTGGCAATCAGCAGTTCCTGTTCGTTGAGCGGATAAATCCCAGTGATGCTCACATCGCTCAAGTCCATAGACGAACGGATGATCTGACGAGTATGCATGTCGAAAGCAAAAACGCCTTCTTCAAACGTTCCTACAAACAACTTCCGCGATGCCGAATGATAATACAGTTCGTTCACTTGCGAATTAATATCGCATAAAGACTCGATAGGAACCACTCTCAATCTATTGTCTTTCAACTCGGCATAGCGTATCCCCCGTTCGGCGGCTATAAAGAAGTGGCTACTGTCTACCTGCTCCACCATCTGGATATTGGCGCTCATCACATTCGGCATACTATGCTTGCAAGTATCCTCCAGATTGTATAAATTGATAGAATCCTTGGTGCATAACCAGATATTACGATTACGGTCCATGTATCCGCATGTAATGTCGTCCGAGGTGTCGGACAGGCGGTTCACTATACTAAAGTGATCGCGCAATGTGTCGTAATGAAACACACACCCTTTTTTGCCCATCACCCACAAGTCGCCCTGCCCGTCTCTATACAGCCATCCCAAATGAATGTTTTGCGTCTTGCCCAACAACTTGTAATGTTTTATTTCCTTTCCATCATAGCGGTCCATACCCTCGTTGGTAAGAAACCACATATATCCTTTGGAACCTTTCTGGATATCAAATATCCTGCGGTTGCTAAGCCCATCCTCTATCCCGATATATTTATATGTCTGCGCAAAGGAGAATAAAGGGATGAGCATCAACACTAAATAAATATTTTTCATACGAAAATACGTGTTCTTTATCTACAACTATCGACGTTAATGTAACCGCAAAGTTAACAATAAATCACATCAAGTCAAAAAAAGTCAAGCTTTTATCACATTTTTTTTCATGGCAACAGGCTGTTTCCGCATCACTCTCACATACAAACAGGACGACCCTTCTCAAAAGGTATGTTGCCCGCAGATGCGTCTTGAAAAACACGTACGTACGTGCGGGCCTTCGCGACTGTATGTGTAAGGCTACACGTACGTATGTGTGAGCCCACACGTACGTACGTGTTTTGGAGCGCGTCTGCGGGCAACGCGAACAGCCGCTTTTCGCCCCATCCCTGCAAATTTATATCCGACATTATTTGGTCGATTCAAAAAAATGTTCTACCTTTGCACCCATCAAAAGAAATAAAATACGCAATCTGCACTCTTAGCTCAGTTGGTAGAGCAACTGACTCTTAATCAGTGGGTCCAGGGTTCGAATCCCTGAGGGTGTACAAAGCAAAAGGCTCATTGTCACACGGACAATGAGCCTTTTGCTTTGTTGTACAACCGCCGAATCATTCGTTTTTGATGCTACGAACCGGATTCTCATTGGCTATGTGCCATGATTTCATCACCACACTGCTCATGATGAAAAGCAACATCACCGCCGACACACCGGCATAAAGCAACGGAGAAACCGACAGCGCATCGTCGAACTGCGCCTGCCATATTTTTCCTACATTCCAGGCCAGCAACGCTCCGATGGCAACGGAAGGGACGGAAATGCAGGCCACATCGCGCGACAGCATCCGGAGAATGTCGGCAGCGCTTCCTCCGTTTATCTTCCTTATGGCTATCTCCTTGCTGCGGCGGCACACCTCATCATTCGTATATCCCATGAGGCCCATCAGCGTGATGACGAGAACAGCCACACAAGCCAGCAGGGTGACATCGCGAAAGATGCGGGTGGAGCGGAAACGGCTGCGCATCACCTCGTCGTACGACCTGAAGGTCACCTCGTCTTGCGGATAAAGCTGCTTCATCTCCGCATTCAGCCGCCGGGTGTTCTCGGCAAAAGGTTCCTTCAGCCGGACATGGACGCAGGAGCCACCCTCGCCACAGCGTATCTCGAAAGGCGGCATCTCGGAAGTATCCAGAAAATAGAAGCCGCCGAGCACGCCAGACACTGTGCCGTGGCCGGACACCACCTCTCCCACTCCGCCGGAAGTCCATCCCATCTTTCTGACAAACTCATCGTTCACCAGCATCTCTCCCGGTCCGGAAGGTATCCTGCCGGCCTTCAGGCGCAAGCCGATAAAAGAAAAGAAATCGCGGCCCACCCAGTTCACACGCGGCGCAAACAGGTAATTGCCCGACGCATCGTTCACCGAGTAGGGCGAACGGCTCTCCATGATATCGAATTCGGAACAGGCCACCGCCTCCACGTAGGGCAGATTGCGCAGGTTGCCCACCGCATTGTCCACGCGCTCCACGGGATAATAGGCATATACCACACGCCGGGTGTCATACCCCATATCCTTCGAAAAGATGTAATGATATTGTGCAAACACGACACACAGCATGCCCGCCAGGAAAGACGCTCCGCCAAACTGGAGAAACAGAAGGACATATTTCCAGCGCCTCTTGTCCTCCGTATAACGGCGAAACACCTGAGTGACAGGAACGGACGAGAATGCCACGCCCGGCAGAACGCTTCCGGCCACAAGAAGAAACAGCACGACCAGCGAAGGCGCCCACAAATAGCGGAAAGAGAACAACGCGCCAAACGATACTTGGGTGAGCGCTTCTATCTGGCCGCTGAAGTTCAGCATGACAAACAGTGCCAGTGCCAAAGAGAAGCCAACCACCAGGGCGGTCTCGCAAAAAAACATGCCCAGGATATGGCCTGTGGCCGCCCCGCTGCACTTATGCACGCCCACCATCTTGGCACGCTGTGACAGCGAGGACAGGGAAATGAGCACATAATTCAGCGTGGCCGAAAGCAGTATGGCAACGCCCAGCAACGTCAGGATGCAGATCATCCTCACCACGTCCTTGTTCTTCAGGTGATAGCCCGTCAGCGGAGTGACAGACACCTCGATGCCCGACACCTTGAACTTGCCGTAATGCTCCTTGGGGAAGTAGTTGCTGTCAATGATGGCATTGATTTTCCGGTTGATCACCTCCGCGTCGGCCGCCTGCCTCAAGCGGACGAAGGCACGGTAATTCCCTCCTCCGGTCCATCCCAGGTTGGGCGGATTCTGCCTGAGCGAAAGCGTATTGAACGAGATAATGCCGGTAGTCCGCCTCAGCGATGTGTTTTCAGGGATGTCTGCAAAGATCCCCTTGACCGTCAGTGCAAACTCCTCTCCCCACAACGGATAGGCCAGGGTCTTTCCCATCGGGTCTTCTCCGCCGAATACCTCGCGGGCAAACGACTGCGACAAAAAGATGACTCCCGGCGTGCCCAGGTCGAGCGCGTTTCCCCGAAGCACCCGCAACCCGAGTGTCGGGCAATAAAGCGAGTCTGCCATGACAAAGGCTCCCTTGTGCTTCTTCTTGCCATGCACCACCACCGAAGGGACAAAATCCGAAAAAGTGGTGTAGCTCTCCACCGCTTCCGGAAAGTGGCCGGCAATGGCGGCAGCGGTAGGATAAATGATATAGGGGCTCGGTGTCCCGTTTCCCGTTTCATCATTTCCCCATGCAGTCTCTACCAGAAACACCCGTTCCGCATCCTCGTAGAAACTGTCATAATCCAACTCGAATGCCACTTTGGCAAACAGGATAATTGAAATAAGCAACCCCGATGCAAGGGAAACGACCTTGATCCAAACGGAATGTTTCCCCCGCCAAAGGGTTTGTATTGCATAATAGAGTTGTTTCATAAACTAATGATTTACTAAAGATTATTCAGTTTTGATGCTCTTTACCGGATTTTCATTGGCGATGCGCCAAGCTTTGATGATGACACAAACTACCACCAACACAATCACTCCAAGGCACATGGCAGCAAAATACAACGGATTCATATCAATGGCCTCGGGGAATTGGTCAAGCCATGCCCCGGCTGTAAAGTAAGAGGCTACGGTGCCTATCAAAGCGGATGGGATAACGACATACAATATGTCGCGGGACAAGAGCCGGAGAATAGTGGAAACTTCGGCACCGTTCACCTTGCGGATGGCTATCTCCTTCGAGCGCCGTTGAGTCTCATCGTTTACATAACCTATCAGTCCCATAATGACAATGAACAGGATGAAAAGGGAAGTTATCCATACGGAATTGCGGAAACGACGCACATCGGAATAAACATGCTCCAGCATGGTATCTATCGACACAAATTCCAATGCCCGAGTGGGATACACCTGCTCCATGTATTCGTTCAGCTTTTTCAGGTTCTCATCGTATGGCTGTTTCAGGCGCACATCAAATGCATGGTTAGGAACAGATGAGCAAATCAAGGCCACAGGATATTGCTGCTGGAGAAACGTGGTATTGCGTACATTGCGGAATACGCCGACAATGGTTCCAGCCTGATTCAAGTCATGCAACCGCTTGCCCACCGCGCCATCCGTCCATTTCATCAACCTCACCAGTTCTTCGTTGACCAACACATCGCCATCATTCTGCACATCCTTTCCTTCAATGATAGTAATCCCCATGGTTTCCACATAATGCTTGTCGCAAGGATTGTACATCAGAATCGCAATGTGATTGCCGCTGTTGTCCGTCAATCCGCGCGACCAATACCATCCCAGCACAGAGTTCATAGAACGGGCTACACCTTCCACCATAGGCTGGCGGCGCAGGTCATTGGCTATATTTTCTGCCTCTTCGGGCGACATCCAGGTCTCCGCCTCCACCAATCCGGGTGTACGGATGCCCATATCACTATGAGACAAATGGTTATACTGCATCAGCGACACCAACAGGACACCCATCACAAAGGACACTCCTGTGAACTGCACAAACAGGAGCGAGCGTTTCCACCCCTTCTTCCCTTCTGTGTAGCGGCGGAACACCTGAGTGACCGGAATACGGGCAAAGAGCCGCCCCGGCAACACACCTGCCACCACAAACAGTACCGCAATGACAAGCATCGGCACCCACAACGTGTCCCATGCGAAGAGCGAGGAAAGCCGGACGGAAAGTAAGTCTTCTATCAGGTCCTTGGCATTGAAAATAATAAAGAGAGCTGCCAAGACGGAAACCAATACCACCATACCCGTCTCCAGCAGGAACATGGTGAATATGTTGCCCGTGCTGGCACCGCTACACTTGTGTACACCTATACTCTTTGCCCGACGGCTCATGGTGGCTATTGCTACCAATACATAATTCATGATTGCCACAAAGAAGATGGCGAACCCCAGAAATCCGTAAATGTAAAGGCGGGTACGTGTGCTCGAATCATCCAAGTGGATTTCGGGCAACGGCTGTGCATCGTACATAAAAATCCACTCATTCGAAGGTAGGTATTTTTGAAAGACTTTATCCATCTGCCGGTTGATGTCCTCGCGTTCCACCCCGTCGCGCAGACGGATTATGTTGGAATAGATGTCATTCTGAGTCCAAGTACCATTACCTACATAGCCTCCACCGACATAAATGGAAGCCAGAAAGTCAAAATGAAAGGCGGTATTCTCCGGAGTGTCCTCATATACCCCGCATACGGTCAGTTCCTTCTGTTTGTCCAACACCAGCTTCTGCCCCACAGGCTCCTGCCCTCCCCAAACTTTGCGAGCAAAGCTTTCCGACACGAATATGTTCCCATCCCTTTGCAGTTCGTCGGGATTCCCTCTCAATACCTTGATGCCGAAAGTGCGGAAATAGCAAGTGTCCGTATAGGCATATTTCACATCTTGCAACTTGTGCCCGTCCTTGAAGACAGGTGTTAGCTCATAATTATAAATCAACGTAGCACTCTCAATCCATTCCGGCATATCGCTGCGCAACGCTGCTGCCATCGGAGCAAACAAGGAGTTGTCACTTCCCATGTTTTCGCCGGTCTTTGCGTTCTTCATCTCCGCACGCACCAATGCCAGCCGGTCGGGC
Source organism: uncultured Bacteroides sp. (assembly GCA_947173895.1). Classification (GTDB taxonomy): domain Bacteria; phylum Bacteroidota; class Bacteroidia; order Bacteroidales; family Bacteroidaceae; genus Phocaeicola. Next base: position 17,186 of record CAMWGU010000036.1, read on the forward strand.
TCCGGATAGTACCTTTCATAATTCAACTCGAAGGCTATCTGCGAAAAAAGCAGGATGCCGATGGTCAGCCCCAGGGAGAGCGATATGACTTTCGTCACATTGCTCCCGCGGCCATGCACAAGGGTTTGTATTACATAATAAAGTTGTTTCATCGCCAGTCTATCCTTTCTTGTTATGATTCCTTTATGTTTGCCACCACACTGCCGTCAAACAGGTGGACAATGCGATGGGCAAATCCGGCATCATGCTGCGAATGGGTCACCATCACAATGCTTGTCCCCTCTTTGTTGAGCTCCGTCAGCAGGTTCATCACCTCGGCTCCGTTCTTTGAATCCAGGTTACCGGTAGGCTCGTCGGCCAGTATCAGCTTGGGATTCGTAATCACCGCACGAGCGATGGCCACACGCTGCTGCTGGCCGCCCGACAGCTGTTGCGGGAAATGCTTGGCGCGATGGCTCAGGTTCATGCGTTTCAGCATCTCCAGCACCCGTTCCTTGCGCTCGGCTGACTTGACTCCCAGATAGGTCAGCGGAAGCTCCACATTCTCGAACACGTTCAGTTCGTCTATCAGGTTAAAGCTCTGGAACACGAACCCTATCACACCCTTGCGCAGGCGGGTACGCTCCTTCTCTTTCAGGTGGGCCACTTCGGTGCCTATCAGCTTATAACTGCCCTCCGAAGGGTTGTCCAGCAACCCCAGGATGTTCAGCAACGTGGATTTTCCACAACCCGAAGGCCCCATTATGGCCACAAATTCTCCTTCTTTCACCTCCATGTGCACGTGGTTCAACGCGATAGTCTCTACTTCGGAAGTACGAAATACCTTGCTTAAATTCTCAATCTGTATCATAATCATCTTATTTTTAAAAATTGTTTATTCTATTGTTTCTATTTATTCTGACTTGATGCTCTTTACCGGATTCTCGTTGGCAATGCGCCATGTTTTCCAAACGACACAGCCGACTATCAGCGCCATCACCACGAAAGCCACACATATATAATAAGGTGTAAGCGACCCCACGGTTACAGCAAACTGTTCTATCCACAAACTGCCTACATAGCATGCCCCGACGGTGCCGGCCAGCACGGCCGGAAGTGAAATCCAAAGCACGTCTCGCACCAGCATTTCCAGTATTGCCGACGATTCGGCACCGTTCACCTTGCGGATGGCAATCTCCTTCGAACGCCGTTGCAGCTCATCATTCGTATAGCCTATCAGCCCCATCAGCGTGATAAACAGTACCACCACGGCAGCCAGCAGCACCGCATTGCGGAACACGCGCACCGCATTGTAATCGTTGGCCATCTTTTGCTGCAAACTCACAAATTCTACCGACTGGTCGGGGAAAGCTTCGGCTGCATCCCGGTTCAGCTTCTGGAGGTTCTCGCCAAAAGGCTCTTTCAGGCGGACATACACCAGGCCGGCCAACTCCCAAGGATGATGATGGAGAACAAACGGCTTCGACTCTTCATAGAACCCTTCGATGTTAAAGTCCTTTATCACGCCCACTATCTTCACACGTCCTTCCTCGGTCCCGATCTGCCTCCCCAGCACATCTTCGCCCCAATGCATCCTGCGCACAAGCTCTTCGTTGACAGCCACCTCGCCCGATTCGCGCGGCACACGTCCTTGCAGCAGGGGCATGCCCATGAAGCGGAGATAATTCTCCTGCGTGTAGTCATAACAGCTGGAAAAAAGATTGTTCCCCTTCTCGTCCGGTATCATCTCGCCGCTATATCCGTCGGACGGGCAACTGGTGGCCGAAGTCAATGCTTCCACATAGGGAAGGCTCTCGTAGAAACGACGCGCCGCCTGACCGGCTTCTTTGTCCGGAGCATTATTGTAACCTATCGCCACCCGTTCGGGATTGTAGCCCGAATCCTTGTGGATGACATAATGGTATTGGAGCATCACCACACACATCAACCCGCTGATGAAAGCCACTCCGGCAAACTGGATGAACAGCAGCGGACGCTTCCATCCTTTCTTGCCTTCCGTGTAGCGGCGGAACACTTGTGTGACCGGTATCTTTGCAAACACCTGACCCGGCAATACACCACCCACCAGGAACAGCACGGCTGTGACGCACAGGGGCACCCACATACGTTCCACCGCAAAAAGCGACTCCAGCCGGGCGGCGGTGGTATCCTCGACAAACTCCCGGAAATTGAACAACAGGAAGAGCATCAGCAACAGGGAAAGCAGGATGATGATGCCGGTCTCCCACATAAACATGCCCAGAACCGTGCCCGACTCCGCTCCGCTGCACTTGTGCACGCCAATGCTCTTGGCACGCCGGCTCAGCGAGGAAATGGAAATCAGCACGTAGTTCAATCCCGTGATAAACAGAATGGATATGCCCAGAATGAGCATGATGTTGCGCATCCGTTTCACGTCGTCGTAGCCCCGGTAAGTATCCCGGATAGGCTTGGCCACAACGCTGATGCCAAACTTTTCATCCTTGGGGATATGCCGCTGAACCACCACATCGATGCGCTTGTTCAGCTCGTCCAAATCCATGTCCCGCTTCAGGCGGATGTACTCCTTCCAGCTGTCACCGCCCCTCCACGAATAATTGGCAATGTTGCGGCTCCAGATGGAAGGCAGCGAAATCACCGCCTCGGGGCGCATCGTGCAATTGTCGGGCAGGGTGGCATAGGTCCCTTTGACCGTCAGCTCTATTTCCTTGTTATAACTGATAACCTTGCCTATCGGGTTTTCGCCTCCAAACATCTTGTCAGCCAGCCGCTTGCTCAGAAATACTACATCACGCTGCTGCAACTCGCGCACAGGGTCGCCGCTCAACACCTCGATGCCCATCGTACGAAAGAACAGCGAATCGGCCGCTACCTTGAAGTCGTCAAAGCGGACACTCCCGTTGTAAAGGGGCGACGCCACCGGCCACTGTCCCGTGCTTGCCGCCGACTCCACCACGTCCGCCATCGCGTCCAGTATGCCCCCGGCAGCGGCCCCGAGGATGTACTCGACCGGCGGGTAAGTCTCGCCGTTGACGGTCCATATATTCCACAACTGATACAATTTGTCGTTTTCCTTAAAGCACGTGTCAAAACTCTGCTCATAAACCACTCGCGCAAACAGCAGGATGCTCATCGTCAGCCCAAGGCCCAACGAGACAATCTTGACGGCATAGGAACCCCGCCCATGAAGCAACATCTGAATGACATAATAAATCTGTTTCATATTCTGTGTATTTTATAATTATCCGTTCTCGATAATAGAAATGCCAAAATCGTGCCAAACGTATAAGTTCCTGATTTACTTCCCATTGCTTATCCCCACAAGAAAGTCGGATGTCTAATAATTAGACAACAATGTATGATTATTAGACACTCTGATATACATTTAGCCCATTTTATGCTCATGCCCCGAATCCCGATTGCCATTTGCCCAAGGTGCGGCGCGCGCCTTCTCCCCCCTGCTTAATTTGCAATTTTCTCTGCGCTAATATGCGTTTTTTATGAGGTTATTTCACCGATTTTTAGTAAGTTTGCACCATTACCTATTTCATTATAAATAAAACTCGTTATGAAACACATTCTTCTGGCAGCCTGTACAGTTGCCATGTTAAGTGGTTGCGGCCCGCAAGGAAAACAGGCGGATCCGACCGGCAACCCGTTCCTTTCAGAGTATACCACTCCTTTCCAAGTTCCTCCTTTCGACCAGATCAGAATGGAACATTACAAACCTGCCTTTCTGCAAGGCATGGAAGAACAACAAAAAGAAATCAGTGCCATAGTAGGCAATCCCGACCCCGCCACTTTCCAGAACACCATAGCCGCTCTGGACCAAAGCGGCGCCTTGCTGCGCCGGGTGAGCACAGTGTTCTATGGGCTGAAAAGCGCCAATACCAATGACGAGATGGATGCACTGAGCCGCGAACTGTCGCCACTGCAATCCAAACACAGTGATGACATCCGATTGAACCAACAACTCTTTGCACGCATCAAAACGGTTTATGAAAATCCGGGCAACCTGGACAAGGAACAGAAAAAACTGCTGGAAGAAACCTACAAGAGCTTTGTACGCGGAGGTGCCAATCTGGATGCCGAAAGCCAGAAGAAACTGCGCGAACTGAACAGCGAGATTTCCATGCTGCAACTCACCTTCAGCCAAAACATGCAGAAAGAAACCAACGCATTCCAATTGATTGTAGACAAAGAAGAAGACCTGGCAGGGCTTCCGCAAAACCTGATTGCCGTTGCCGCCGAAACTGCCGGCAATGCAGGCATGGAAGGCAAATGGATTTTTACCCTGCATAATCCCAGCGTCATGCCCTTCTTGCAATATGCCGACAATCGCGACCTGCGCGAGAAAATATTCAAAGGATACATCAACAGAGGAAATAACGGAAATGAGCATGACAACAAGGAAGTGGTGCGCCGGCTGCTCAAAGCCCGACTGGACAAAGCCAAACTGATGGGCTATGAAGACTATGCTTCCTTTGTACTGGAGGAACGCATGGCACAAACTCCCGAAGCCGTATACCGGCTGTTGGACCAGATATGGACACCTGCCCTGTATAAAGCCAAGGAAGAACTGGCGGACATCCAATCCGAAATAAAAAAAGACGGCAAAACCTTCACCGCCGAAGGTTGGGACTGGCGCTATTACGCCGACCGGGCAAAAAGAGCCAAATTCGATCTGGACGAAAACCAGATACGCCCTTATCTGAAACTGGACAACGTGCGCGACGGTGTATTCTATGTGGCCAACAAACTATATGGCATCACCTTCACCCAACAGGACAATCTTCCTCTCCCTCACCCCGATGCACAAGCGTTTGAGTGTAAGGACAAAGACGGATCCCACCTGGGTGTGCTCTACATGGACTTCTTCCCTCGTGCCAGCAAAAAAGGCGGTGCATGGTGTGGCACATACCGTTCGCAAACTTATAAGGACGGAAAGAAAGTGGCACCCGTAGTAACCATCGTATGCAACTTTACCAAGCCGACAGCCGGACAACCGGCCTTGCTGAGCGCCGACGAGGCAAACACTCTGTTCCACGAATTCGGCCATGCACTACACAATCTTTTCAAAGACGTACACTATTATGGCGTGGCAAGCGTTCCGCGCGACTTTGTAGAGCTACCCTCGCAGATAAACGAGCATTGGGCATTCGAACCGGAGGTATTGAATGTATATGCCAAACATTATCAGACAGGCGAAGTGATTCCCGCCGAACTAGTAGAAAAGATGGACAAGAGCGGCAAATACGGACAAGGTTTCATTACGGCAGAATATATGGCCGCCTCGCTGCTGGATATGGATTTCCATGTAATGAAAGAAATAGCCGACGATATGAATGTGATGAAGTTTGAAGCCGAGACATTGGGTAAACGCGGACTGTTGAAACAAATTCCGTCGCGCTATCGTACCACTTACTTCAACCACACCATGGGCGGCGGATATACAGCCGGTTATTACAGCTATATCTGGGCGGAAGTGCTGGATTGTGATGCTTACGAAGCATATAAGGAAACAGGCGACATCTTCAACCAAGAAGTGGCAGACAGATTCCGCAAATACGTCCTCACTCCCGGAAGTATCGACAAAGCCATGGATATGTATGTCAATTTCCGAGGTAAAGAGCCCGGTATCGAACCGCTGTTGGAAAACAGAGGACTAAAATAACACTTTCCCGATGCAGAGGAGCAGCGCGGTCGATTATCGCCCGCCTGCCACACGACAATCGGACGAAATAATCAGCCGTCAAGACACATTTGATTCGTCCGATATAAATCCCGATCGGATTATATGACACAAAAAGAGGGGTATCGTTCAATTACGACACCCCTTCTTTCTTTATATTTCACACTTCAATTATTCGGCAGCACTTTCTTCTTTTGCTTCAACGGCAGGTTCTTCAGCCGGAGCCGACTCCACAAATTCGGTAAGACCATTGCTTACCAAAATATTATACCACGAAATCAGTTTCTTGATATCACCATTATGAACACGGTCGCGATCATAAGTAGGCAGGATTTCGGCAAAATAAGCATGCAATTCTTCGGCAGACGCCTTTTTATAATTGATAGAAGCCACCGCTCCATTCTCTTTCTTCCTTACCGCTTCCAACACTTCACTCAAAGGCACTTCCTCAGCATCTGTATACATAGCAATGTCTGCCAATGAAATAACCTTGTCATGCGCATAAGCGGGAACTCTCTTTTTAGCCGCATCAACAGTTTCTACGATCAACATGTTTTTTCCTTGAGAAATCAATTTATATAATCCCGGCTTGCCGGCAATTGATAAAATGGTTTTTAACATACTATTCTATATTTAATGATTTGAGGGAGCAAAAGTACAATTCACCAACGAAACTCCCAAATTTATGGTACGAATTTTTCGGTTTTTAATTGTTCTACTATTCTGTTCAACTGAGGCATGAGCGGTTGCATTCCGTCATTTACCACCGTGAAATCGGCAAGCCGAAGCTTCTCCTCATCATTCATCTGAGCTGCCATACGCGCACGAATTTGTTCTTCAGAAGCTCCGTCACGAGCCATCGCACGCCGTATGCGCAAAGTTTCAGGAGCATAGACCATTATCACCACATCCACCATGTCTTGGAAACCGGATTCATACAAGATGGCCGACTCCATACCAACTATCTCATATCCATTCCGAAGTTTCGCCCATGCAGCAAAATCCTCACGCACCCGAGGATGGATGATGGAATTGACCTGAAGCACATGAGCCTGATGGGAAAACAAATAGGAAGCCAGCAGCGGTTTGTTCAATACTCCCCCCCTATAAACCTCCTCCCCCAGCAGGGAAACCAGCCTTTCACGAATGCCTGCATCAGAAGCAGTCAGACGTTTTGCCTCATTGTCTGCACTGTAAATAGGAATACACATATCCTCTAGTAAGCGGCACACAAATGACTTCCCGCTGCCAATACCACCGGTTATCGCTATTTTAATCATTGAATTTGATCCGTTGCTCTATTAAGTAATCCACTTCCTTAGGATTCAAGCGGATATGATTCACATTGTGAGGAACAGACTTAAGACTGACAGGACATTTCTCGCCCTTGTTATTCAACAAGGATTCATACGTCACTCCGATAAAGAAGTCCTCGGGAGAGATGGACTTGAAACGGCTCAACCCCACTTGAAAAGTAACCTGTATCTTGGACGGAAAGGTACGAAGCACTTTGTCGGGCGGGAAATTGATGCCACGCACGGGCACTTCCACACTTTTCTCGGCATAGATATCCACCAACAAAGCCACATCATTAAAGGACGGTACGAATTTAGCTCCCCGCACATGCGCCAATCCCACCCTGCGACGAATAGTATCTGTCGCACTCTCAAAACTCAACGGCTGAGTATAAGCCGCCGTAATAGTATCCAGAATCTCCTGAGGGGCATAGACCATAACCGAGTCCGGCGAATAAAGAATATCCGAGACATAATACTGCCGATCCAAGGATATTTCACCTTGTAACTTTACAGGCACTTTCTTCGCCTTTCCCTTGACATGAATGAATTCCACGGTATCCGGACGTATAGTCAGCAGTTTAGTAGTCTGGTTCAACTGAACTGAGATTTTCTTCATTAAAGCCGCAACCGGAATCTGCACCTTGCTCCCTTTGTCTTCGTAATCCTTAAAATCCACTACAATGGGATAAAATGTCTGCCCCAACATATAGTTTACCAACACAGTTCCCCTGTCCTTTACCCCAATGCGCAATTCTTTGGGAAGTTCCGAAGTCAACACCACATCGCTGGGTACATTTTTCAGCCGCAACGGAACGGAGAACTCAGTTTCATAATCATCATTCAGCACTTGAAGAAGCCAAAAACAGAACGAAACAAATACAAAAAACAAGAAAACCAAAAACTCCCTGCTGGTGTGACTGAGCAGGAAGCTTTTGATTCTCTCTAAAGTCTTTAAACAGTAAATACGTATGTTCCTTTTGTTGAACATTGTTGTTATGTCATTTACTTGTTTTTATTGTTGATTGGATGCAGCATTAGCAAAAATAGAGTTTCTATCTATTTTAATTTTAATTCCTGATGCAATTTCCAAAACAACTGTATTATCTTCTATACCTTTTATCTTTCCGTATATACCACCGGCCGTAATCACCTCCTGACCTACTTCCAGATTCTTACGAAAATTAGCAATTTCTTTCTGTTTTTTATTCTGAGGACGAATCATGAAGAAATACATAATAGCAAAAATAGCTACCATCATAATCAGGAACGAGTAATCTCCTCCTCCCGCTTGCAGAAACACGACTAATAGATTCATACTTTCTATACTTTTTAAGTTTGTAATGTTGTTACTTTCTGATAACAAACAAAGATATTATTTTTTTGTCAGCTTATTCTCTTTTTTCAATGAATTAACGATTCCATCCAATGTCCCGTTAATAAATCCTCCACTCTTAGGTGTGCTATACAACTTGGCAATCTCTACATATTCATTCAATGAAACACTAACCGGGATATTAGGGAAACTCAAAATCTCAGCCAAAGCAATTTGCATAATGATCACATCCATGAAAGCCACACGATCCAAATCCCAATTCTTGGTATTCTCGCTGATCAGATGCCGATAATAATCGGCATTCAATATAGCGCGGCGGAACAAACGGCGTGCGAAATCCTGATCCTCATCATCTTTAAATTCGGGTAGCAATTCCTGCTTTGCACCGTTCTTTTCATCAAAACGCTTGATGGTCTTCAGTACAAATGTATCTACGATTTCCTTATCATCATTCCAATACAAACTCTGATCTTCCAGCACCTGATCCAAATCAGTATTATTGAAGATGATGTTCTTGTACAATTTTCGCCACAATTCGCGATCTTCATCATACGACGATGTATCACTGGCCATATATTCCTTATATATATCGCTATCTATTATCTTATCGTATAGACTTTTCACGAAATCAGTTTCGTTCTCCCAAGTTTTCTTCTGATTTTCCGAAAATTCCAACAGTTGTTTGTTCACTTCCAGCTGAGCGATAAAGCGGTTTTCCACAAATTTGGTGTTAGGAAACAATTCTTCCTTAGTAGGGATAAGTTTGTTTTTCGCAGCATTCAGTTTTTTGTTAGCCTGCTTAGTCACCTCTACCATTAGCAGCAACAGATAGTTATACAAGTCATACGCTTTAGAAAGGCTGAAAAATAACTCTTTTTCTGCCGTATCCAAGTTTTTCCCTCCGTTCTGATAATACGCATAGACTATCTGAACTATCTTAAGACGAATAAGAACTCTATTTATCATAATTCATTAAAATTATTAAGGAGTTGCAAAAGTAGATATTTTCGTTGACACCACATAACTTAATTACATTTTTTAATGTAAAATTTGCATAGTACCGCCTAATTCGCTTTTTTCGCCGAAGTTTATCCATAAATTCTTTGTCCATTTAAAAAAAATGTCCAATTTTGAAGCCGATTTATAAAACTCAAGTTATGGAAGATTATAAAAAGAAAAGTGTAGTGGATGGTGACAAAGAAATTGTTTTCTCAAAAGCAATTAAAGCCGGCAAACGTATTTATTATTTAGACGTGAAGAAAAACCGAAAAGATGAAATGTTTTTGGCAATCACCGAAAGCAAGAAAATTGTGTCGGGAGAAGGTGATGACTCACAAATAAGTTTCGAGAAACATAAAATTTTCCTATATAAAGAAGATTTTGAGAAATTCATGAACGGTTTGCAGCAAGCAATACAGTTCATCGCCGAAGAGCAAGGACCTATCGAACCTCATCATAGTGAAAACGAAGAACCGGGACTATCCATCAACGAACAAAAGCCGCTCGGTTCAGACGAAATTAAAATAGATATCGATTTCTGATTTAAACAGGCAAGAAAGAAGGCATGAATAAAAAACATGCCTTCTTTTTTTGCCATGTCAAAAATAAACAGTAATTTTGCACCGCTTTTTAAGTTCATCGTGTGATGGTGAATTAAGCATATAGAGAACAACTTAATTTAGAGTAACACAAAAAAATTAGAAACAAATGAAATCAATTGAAATCAAAGGTACATTAAGAACAGATGTAGGAAAGAAAGCTACTCACGCATTGCGTAAAAACAATATCGTTCCTTGTGTATTGTATGGAGTACAGAAAGACGAAAATGGTTTACCCGTAGCAACTCACTTCTCTGTACCTACCGATGGACTCCGCAATCTGGTATATACACCGCACATCTACGTTGTAGACTTGAACATTGACGGAAAAATCGTAAATGCCATTCTGAAAGATATCCAGTTCCACCCTGTAAAAGATACAATCCTTCATGTTGATTTTTATCAAATTGACGAAGCTAAACCTATTGTAATGGAAGTTCCTGTACAGTTAGAAGGACTGGCAGAAGGTGTTCGCGCCGGTGGTAAATTAGCATTGCAGTTGCGTAAGCTGAAAGTGAAAGCTTTATACAATGTAATTCCTGAACGTCTGGTTGTTGACGTAACTTCTTTAGGCTTAGGTAAAACAATCAAAGTGGGCGAACTGAGCTACGAAGGTTTGGAATTGATAAATGCTAAAGAAGCTGTTGTTTGTGCAGTTAAATTGACTCGTGCCGCTCGTGGTGCCGCTGCAGCAGCCGGTAAATAATCAATAACCCCTTAATCCTTGTCAATGAAATATTTGATTACAGGACTGGGTAATATAGGTGAAGAATACCGAAATACCCGTCACAACATAGGATTCACAGTATTGGACGCCCTCGCAAAGGCGTCCAATCTTGTTTTTACCGACGGACGCTATGGAGCCACCACTACCCTTTCGATCAAAGGACGCCAACTCATCTTGCTGAAACCATCCACCTACATGAACCTGAGTGGAAACGCGGTGCGTTACTGGATGCAGAAAGAAAATATTCCGTTGGAAAACGTGTTAATAGTGGTAGACGACCTTGCACTTCCATTCGGGACATTACGCCTGAAAGGAAAAGGAAGCGATGCCGGACACAATGGCCTGAAACATATAGCAGCTACGCTGGGCACACAGGAATATGCCCGCCTGCGCTTTGGCATTGGAAACGATTTTCCACGCGGCAGACAGATAGACTTCGTGTTGGGACAGTTCACCGACGAAGATCTGAAAACCATGGACGAACGCGTAGCACTGGCTTGCGACATCGTCAAGAGTTTCTGTCTGGCAGGCATCAGTATAACCATGAACCAATATAATAAAAAATAATGGCTGAAGCAAGAATTGACAAATGGCTATGGGCCTCTCGCATTTTCAAGACCCGCACGATTGCTGCCGAAGCATGCAAGAAAGGACGGGTCTTCATTAACGGCAGCCAGGTAAAACCGTCAAGAATGATTAAACCGGGCGAAGTGATACAAGTAAAAAAACCACCCGTCACTTACTCATTTAAAGTGTTGCAAGCCATAGAGAAACGTGTAGGAGCTAAACTGGTTCCCGAAATATTAGAGAATGTAACAACTCCAGATCAATACGAATTGCTGGAAATGAGCAAGATCAGCGGTTTTGTTGACCGTGCCCGAGGAACAGGACGCCCCACCAAAAAAGACCGGCGTAGCCTAGAAGAGTTCATCACCCCCGAATACTTCGGGAACGATGACTTCGACTTTGAATTCGATTTTGAAGAAGAATAAAGATCGGTCCATAACATCGAAGTAGGAGATTAACGCCAATAATTATAAGTGTTCATCTCCTACTTTCACGTTTACCGACCGCACTACTATACGCGCCGTTCGGCATACGACGGTTACCAAAGTATTCTGGCTCACCCGATAATCATTGGGGGTATGCATAAATCTTAGCCAGTCTAAAGAGG